>JAXDPV010000096.1:0-12051 GCA_034668185.1 Actinomycetota bacterium | reverse complement strand
GGGGGCCGCCCCCCCCCCCCCCCCCCGGCCCGTATACGAGGGCGCCGACGCCGGCCCGTACGACTGGCAGGACGACGACCGATGACGATGCAAGAGCCCGATGCCAGCGGGCGCTTCGGCGAGTTCGGTGGCCGCTACCTGCCCGAGTCGCTGGTGCCGGCATGCGAGGAGCTGGAGGCCGCCTTCCGGGTGGCGTGGGCCGACGACGGCTTCCACACGGAGTACGCCGGCATCCTGCGCGACTACGCCGGCCGGCCGACGCCGGTCACCGAGTGCAAGAACCTGTCCGAGCGCCTCGGCGTGCGCGTCCTCCTCAAGCGCGAAGACCTGACCCACACCGGCTCGCACAAGATCAACAACGTCATCGGCCAGGCGCTGCTCACCAAACGGATGGGCAAGGAGCGGGTCGTGGCCGAGACCGGCGCCGGCCAGCACGGCGTGGCCACCGCCACCGCCTGCGCCCTCTTCGGCCTCGACTGCGTCGTCTACATGGGCGAGGTCGACGTCGAGCGCCAGGCCCTCAACGTCTTCCGCATGAAGCTGCTCGGCGCCGAGGTGCGGCCGGTGTCGTCCGGGAGCCGGACGCTGAAGGACGCCATCAACGAGGCCATGCGCGACTGGGTCGCGACCGTCGAGACCACGCACTACTGCCTCGGTTCGGTGATGGGCCCCCACCCCTACCCGTGGATGGTGCGCGAGTTCCAGCGGGTCGTCGGGTCGGAGGCGCGCGAGCAGTGCCGTGCCATCCTCGGCGGTGCCGACCCCGACTACGTCGTCGCCTGCGTTGGCGGGGGATCGAACGCCGCCGGCACCTTCTCGGGCTTCGTCGACACCGACGCCCAGCTCATCGGCGTCGAACCCGCGGGGGGCGCGGCCATCGCCCACGGCGTGCCCGGCGTCGTCCACGGATCGAAGTCGTTCCTCCTGCAGGACGAGCACGGCCAGGTGCTCGAAGCCCACTCGATCTCGGCCGGCCTCGACTACCCGGGCGTCGGCCCCGAACACGCTTTCCTCGCCTCCATCGGCCGGGCCCGTTACGTCGCCGCCGCCGACGCCGAGGTGCTCGACGCGCTGCAACTGCTGTCCCGCACCGAGGGCATCATCCCCGCGCTCGAACCGGCCCACGCCATCGCCTACGTCATGCGGGCGGCCAAGAGCGGCGAGCTGCCGGCGGGCTCGACGGTGATGATCACGCTGTCGGGCCGGGGCGACAAGGACGCCGAGCAGGTGATGAGGTTGCTCGGGTGACGGTGACCGCTCCCGTCCCCGTCGAAGCGTCGTTGCGCGCCGCCCGAGACGAGCGGGGCCGCAAGCTGCTGGTGCCTTACGTGACCGGCGGGCTCGGCGCCGAGTGGCTCGACGTGGTGCGGGCCTTCGCCGCCGCCGGTGCCGACGCCATCGAGATCGGCATCCCGTTCTCCGATCCGGTGATGGACGGGCCCACGATCCAGGAGGCCTCGCAGCGCGCCCTCGACCTGGGGGCCACGCCCCTCGGCATCATCGACGCGCTTGGCGACGTCGACGTGGGCGTGCCCCTCGTCGCCATGACGTATTACAACCTCGTCTTCCGCTCGGGCCACCGCCGGTTCGCGGCCGCGCTGCACGACAACGGCGTGGGCGGGGCCATCGTCCCCGACCTGTCGTTGGAGGAGCTGCCCGACTGGTCGCGCGCCGCCGACGAGGGCGGGGTCGAGACCGTGCTGCTGGCGTCGCCGGTCACGCCCGACGACCGCCTGGCCCGGCTGGTCGAGCGCACCCGCGGGTTCATCTACGGCGTCGGGATCATGGGGGTCACCGGCGAGCGCGACCGGGTGGCGGCGTCGGCCCTCGTCATCGCCAAGCGGTTGAAGGCGATCACCGACAAGCCGGTGCTCATCGGTTTCGGCGTGTCGACCCCGGCCCACGCCGTCGAGCTGGCGGCCGAGGCCGACGGCGTGGTGGTGGCTTCGGCCTTGATGCGGCGGCTGCTCGACGGCGCCGGCCCGAACGAGCTCGGCCAGATGGTGGCCGACCTGCGGGCGGCGCTCGACCGGGGCTGATGGCCAAGGCGCTCGCCGTTCTCCTCGTGGTCGTGGGGTTGCTGGCCCCGTCGACGGTGGTCGCGGCCGACGAGCAACTGGCGCCGAACGACTACCCCGACCCGTCGCTGCTCAACGTGGGCGGCACCTACTTCGCCTACGCGACCAACGGCGGCGGGCGCAACGTGCAGGTGATGACCTCGGTCGACCTGCACACGTGGCAGCGGATGTCGGACGCGCTGCCGCAACTGCCGTCGTGGGCCGCGCCCAACTTCACCTGGGCCCCCGAGGTGCTGGCCGTCGCCCCGAATCGCTACGTCCTGTATTACACGGCCCGCCACCGCGCTTCGGGGCTGCAGTGCATCGGCCGGGCGGTGGCGACCATGCCCCAGGGCCCGTTCACCGACGAGCTGGCCCAGCCCTTCGTGTGCCAGATGGACCGGCGGGGGTCCATCGATCCGAGCCCGCTCCGCGACGCCGACGGCCGGCCCTACCTCGTCTACAAGAGCGAGGGCACGGTGGGCGAGCCGACCCGCATCTGGAGCCAACCGCTGTCGGCCGACGGCGGTGCATTGGCGGGCCAACCGGTGCAGGTCGCGGTCACCGACCAGGCGTGGGAGGAGCCGCTGATCGAGGGGCCGACGATGACGTTCGCCGGCGGCAGCTACTGGCTGTTCTATGCGGGGAACCATTGGGAGACGGCGCGCTACGCCATCGGCGTGGCCAGGTGCGCCTCGCCCCTCGGCCCGTGTACCAAGGACGGGCGGGGGCCGGTGTTGTCGTCGTCCGGTTCCATGGCCGGGCCCGGCTCGCCCGGCGTCGTCGCCGGCCCCAACGGGACGACGTTGCTCACGTATCACGCGTGGACTTCGAGCCGGGTCGGCTATCCGGGTGGGGCCCGCTCGTTGCGGGCCACGCCGCTCACCTTCGCCGGCGGCCGTCCCGTGCTCGGCGGCGGCGTCGGTTCCACGGGTCGTGAGGGCTACCGGTTGGTCGCGTCGGACGGCGGGGTGTTCGCCTTCGGTGACGCCGGCTACTTCGGTTCGACCGGGGCCATGCGCCTCAACCAACCCATCGTCGGCATGGCCCCGACGAGCACCGGGCAGGGCTACTGGCTGGTCGCGTCCGATGGCGGCGTGTTCGCCTTCGGTGACGCCGGCTACTTCGGCTCGACCGGGGCCATGCGGCTGAACAAACCGATCGTGGCCATGGCGGCCACGCCGACGGGCCTGGGCTACTGGTTGGTGGCGTCGGACGGCGGCGTGTTCGCGTTCGGTGACGCCGGCTACTTCGGTTCGACCGGCGCCTTGCGGTTGAACAAGCCGATCGTGGGCGCGGCCCAGACCGCGACCGGGCACGGCTACTGGCTGGTGGCGTCCGACGGCGGCGTGTTCGCGTTCGGCGACGCCGGCTACTTCGGGTCGACCGGCAACGTCGACCTGCGCTCGCCCATCGTGGCCATGGCGGCCATGCCGTGGGGCGACGGCTACTGGCTGATGGCGGCCGACGGCGGGGTGTTCGCCTTCGGCGCCGCGCCCTTCTACGGCTCGACCGGCGGGCTGACCCTGAGCGCGCCCATCGTCCACGGCGGGGCCGCGCCCGGCGGCGACGGCTACTGGCTGGTCGGCTCCGACGGCGGGGTGTTCGCCTTCGGCCCGGGCGCGCCCTTCCGTGGCTCGACCGGTGGGATGGCGCTCACCAAGCCGGTGGTCGGGATCGGCGCGTGACGGGCGACGGCGACGGGAAGGTCGAAGGCTGCGAGCTGTGCGAGGCCGCCCGCTTCACGCCGTGGTTCCACGAGGACGACGTCTGCTGGGTGGCCGAGTGCGAGGTGTGCTGCATCCCGATGGTGGTGTGGAACCGCCACGGCACCGAGCCGCCCGAGGCCGAGGTCGAGCACATGCTGGCCGCGCTGACCCGGGTCGCGACCGACGTGTTCGAGGGCGCCGAGTTCACGATCGACCGGGTGATGCGCCAGATCCCGACGCACTTCCACGCCCACGCCCGCGACGCCGACTGGTGGAGCCGCCGGTTCAGCCCGCGGCGATGAGCACCACGCCGGCGCCGGCGAGCACCAGGCCGGCGACCTGGAGGGCGACCAGGCGTTCGTGCAGGACCACCCGTGCGAGCAACACCGTGCCCGCGGGGTAGAGGGCGCTGATCACCGCGACCAGGGCGAGGAGGCCGCGCCTCGTGGCCAGGAGGTAGACGGCGTTGGCGGTGACGTCGAGCACGCCCGCGGCCGCGATCGCCGGCAATGGCCCCGGTTTCGGCAACCGCAGCGACTGCCTGGCGACCACCGCCACCGCGCCGAGCATCACGATCGACGTCGACCGCGCGGCCACCAGCGGCCAGAACCCCACACCGGGGCCGGTCTCGCCAAGCAGCACGAACACCATCCCGAAGGCCAGCCCCGCCACCACGGCCAGCGTGTTCATTGCTGAGTTGTCTGCCACATCTGGCAAAGAAGTCAGCAATGAAGGCGGCTGGTCGGGCGTGCGGCTGACGAGGGCGACGGCGACGATGGCGATGGCGACGCCGGCCATGGCCGTGGCCGACGGGCGCTCGCCCCGGAACACGCCCCACGCCACCGGCACGACGGCCGCGCCCACCGCGGTGATCGGTGCGACCACGCTCATGCGGCCTCCGGCCAGGGCGCGGTAGAGGCACCACAGGCCGATGCCGCCGGCGATCCCCGAGGCCGCGCCCAGGCCGAGGCCCCTCGCCGTCGGGTGGCCGCCGGTGAGGGGCAGCAGCACGGCCACGATCGGCAGGCCCAGGAGTTGCGAGCGCACCACCACCGCCGTGGCCGAGGCCCGCTTGGTGCTCAGTCCACCGAAGAAGTCGGCGGCCCCGTACGACAACGCCACCGCCAACCCGAGGAGCACCGCCATGAGCGCCCCATTCTGGCCGCCCCCCGGTTCTCCCACGAAAACCCGTAGTGTCCCGCCGTGCCGCGCATCTCTCACGCCCGGGCCGCGGCTGCGTTGGCCGACCGCGACCCGGGGATCGCCGGGCTGCTCGACGCCGTGGGGCCGCCCAAGTTGCGGTCGCCGCAGGGCACGCCGTTCGTGGCCCTGGCCAGGGCGATCTGCTTCCAACAACTCTCGGGCAAGGCCGCGGCCACGATCTTCGGCCGCTTCGTCGACAACGTCGGCGGCGAGCTCACGCCCGAGGCCGTGCTGGCCACGCCGATCGACGACCTCCGCCGGGCCGGCCTGTCCAATGCCAAGGCCCTCTCGGTCCTCGACCTGGCGGCCAAGGTGCTCGACGGCACCGTGCCCTTGCACGACGCCGGCAAGCTCACCGACGACGAGCTCGTCGAGCGCCTCGTCGTGGTGCGGGGCATCGGCCGGTGGACGGCCGAGATGTTCCTGATCTTCCAGCTCCGCCGCCTCGACGTGTGGCCCATCGACGACCTCGGGGTCCGCAAGGGGTACGCCAAGGTCTACGGCCTGGCCACCGCGCCCACGCCCAAGGAGCTGCTCGTCCTGGGCGATGCCTTCCGCCCCTACCGCAGCGTCGCCGCCTGGTACATGTGGCGGGCCACCGAGATCGAGGCCCTTCCCGGCTGGTGAAGAAGCGCTAGCGCAGGATGCCGGTGTGGCCGAGGGAGTATGTGCCCGGCTGGGGCCACACGCACAAGCCGTGGGGTCCCTTGCCCACCGGGATGCGGGCCCGCAGCGCGCCGGTCGCGGTGTCGAAGGCGTAGACCTCGTGGCTGCGCCGGCCCGACAACCACAAGGTCGAGCCGTCGGCCGACACCCCGCCCATGTCGGGCGTGCCGCCGCCGGGCACCGGCCAGTTGGCCACGACCTGGCGGGTATCGAAGTCGACCACGCTCACGCTGCCCTTGGCGTCGGGGCCGCCCCGGTTGGCGACGTACATGACCTTGGCGTCGCGGCTCGGGTACAGCCCGTGGGTCTCGGGCCCGGTCGGCAGGAAGCCGACCTCGGTGAAGGCGTCGCCGTCGATCTCGTGCAGCCCACCGGCGTCCATGTCGGCCACGTAGAACAGGCGCCCGGCCCGGTCGAGCTTGATGTCCTGGGGCATACCGCCGGTCGACAGGTAGCCGACGATCTTGCGGTCGGCGAGCCGCAGCTTCAAGAGCTGGCCGGAGAACTCACACGTGGCGACGAGGTACGAGCCGTCGGCCGAGAAGTCGAGGTGGTCGACGCCCTTGCACCCGACGTCCACCGTCTGCTGGAGGGCGAAGGTGTGCGGGTCGCGGAAGTCGAGGTGGTGGTGGGCCTCGGCCACCACGATGGCGCTCGAGCCGTCGGGCGTGAAGTAGAGGTTGTAGGGATCGTCGACCGGGATCGTGGGCCCGGCCACCTTGCCCGTCGTGGGGTCGATCGGCGTGAGGCTGTTCGACAGGTCGTTGGTGACGTAGAGGGTGCGCAGGTCCCAGCCCGGCACCACGTGTTGGGGGTTGCGCCCGACGTTGAAGTGGTCGACGACCTTCATCGTCGCCGGGTCGATGACGTCCACCGAATGGCTGTCGCTGTTGGGCACGTACACCCGGGGCACCGCACTGGTGGCCGCGCCGGTCAGGGCGCCGGCCCCGTCGTTGGCATACACGTTGCGGTCGGAGTGCGGGCCCGGCGGCGCCGGCGCGCTCGTCGCCGAGGGCGCGGGCGCGTAGTCGGTGGTGCCGCCGCGGCTGCACCCGCCCACCAGCGCGATCGACAGCGCGAGGCCGAGGGCCGCAGCGGGGCGCATCGGTCGCAGGTTACGGGCCCCAACCTCAGCCCGAGGTAAACCGCGGATGAGTTTTACCCTCCGCTCACCCGGCGGTGCCTAGGGTCGGGTCGATGATGCCGCGACGGGCGTTCCTCGGTGCCGCCGCGGCCTTCGTCGTGGCCGCCTGCACCAAGGCGAAGCAACCCGTGGCCTCGGCGCCGACCACGTCGTCGACCACGCCGGCGCGGTCATCGACGACGACCACGACGACGGCGACGTCGGCCGGCCCGGCGGCGTTCGTCACCTCGGGGCCGACCACCGGGAACAAGGTCGCGCTGACCTTCCACGGTTCTGGCGACGTCGCCCTCCTCCGGCAGTTGCTCGCCGCGGCCGAGACGGCCTCGGTGCCGATCACCGTCTTCGCCGTCGGCAATTGGCTCGACGCCAACCCGGGCGTGGCCAAGCTCATCCTCGACGGCGGCCACGAACTGGCCAACCACACCTACACCCATCCGGTCCTGCCCAAGCTCGGCCGTGCCGCCATCGCCGGGGAGATCGCCATGTGCCGCGACGCGCTGGCCAAGCACACCGGCGAGCCCGGCCGGTGGTTCCGGCCCTCGGGGACGCCCGCGGCCAACGACGTGATCCGCGAGGAAGCGGCCAAGGCCGGGTATCGGACGGTCGTGGGTTACGACGTCGACCCCCTCGACTACCAGGACCCGGGGGCGAAGGCGGTGGCGTCGGCGGTGAAGGCGGGCGCCCACCCTGGCGCGATCGTCAGCCTGCACACGGGTCACGCCGGCACCGTCGAGGCCTTCCCCGCGATCGTGCAGTCGTTGCGCGCCGCCGGCCTCACCGCCGTGCGGCTGCGCGACCTGTTGCCGTGAGTCGAGGCTCGGTCGCGCTGGTCGCGGTCAGCGCCGCGGCCACGGCCGCGCTCCTCCTGGTGCCGGTCGCGACGGCCGCGGACGTGACCTTGCCGCTGGTGCTGGTGGCCACCGCGGCCTTGGCGTGGTGCGCGTTCCGCGAAGCCGACCGGCCGACGCTGCCGGCCGGCTTCGTGTTCGTGGTGGCGGCCGTCCTCGCCATCCTCGCGGTGCTGTGCCCGCCCCACGGCTCGCGCGACGTGTGGGCCTACGTGATGTACGGCCGCATCCACGCGGTCCACCACGCCAACCCGTACGTGGCCCTGCCCCAGGAGTTCTCGGCCGATCCGTTCTTCGATCGCATGGCGCCGTATTGGTGGAAGACGACGTCGGTGTACGGGCCCTGGTTCACCCTGCTGTCGTCGGCCATCGCCGGTCTCGGCCGGCACTCGGCGTTCCTCTCGCGGGCCGGGTTCCAACTGGCGGCCGCGGCGGCCCACCTGTTCGTCGGTGCCGTCCTGGTCCGCCGGCGGGCGCCGGTGTGGGTGCTGCTGGCCGTGCTGCTGAACCCGTTGGTGTTGGTGACGGTGGTCAACGGCGGCCACAACGACGCCCTCGTCGGCGCCGCCCTGCTCGGCGCGGCCTTGGCCGCCGACCGCCGCCACCCGATGGTCGCCGGGTTGGCCCTGTCGATGGCCATCGGCGTCAAGGCAGTGGCGGTGATCCCCGCGGCCGCGCTGCTGCTGTGGTGGTGGTGGAAGGGCGAGCGCCGCGCCGCGGCCGTGACCGCGGTCTCGGTGGCCGTCCCGACGCTGGCCGGCTTCGCGCTCTTCGGTGGGATGGCCCCGGTCCGCTCGTTGCTGGCGGCGTCGAGCCACGTGAGCCGGCCGAACTTCTGGCGCCTGGTCCAGGCCGCGGGCCGGGTCACCGACCATCCCGTGTCGAGGTCGTGGATCGGCATGGCCTCGCTCGTCCTCGTGGCCGCGGTGACGGCCGTGCTCGTGCGGCCGCGGCTGCGCGACGACCACGCCGCCGGCGTGCTGGCCGCGGGCGCGGCCGGCTACCTGTTCGCGGCCGCCTACGTGCTGCCCTGGTACGTGATGTGGGCCTTGCCGGTGGCGGCGCTGGCGGCGGTGTCGACCGCGGGAGGCCAGCGGGTCCTGGCCCTCGTCCTCTCCCTCGGCACGGCGCTGCTGGTGACGTCGCAGTACCGTGCCGTCGCCCGGCCCGACCTGCTCGACCGGGCCCTCGGCGTGATCGGCGCGGTGGCCCAGGTCGCGTTCCTCGCGGTGTGCGCCGCCCTCCTCCTCGACCGGCCCCTGACTAGACAGGTCGAACGGCGATGAAATGGCCCGCGCGGGCCATTGAGCTTCATGCCCGCGGGGCCGAGAACTTGGCATGAAGATCCGCAAGGTGCTCCTCGCTGCTGTCGCTGGGTTGGGTTGTGTCGGGGGCGCCTTCGCGGCGACGCCGGCGTCGGCCTCGACCAGCGCCTACTTCGTCCTCACCGGCGGTTCGCTCTCGATCAGCGAGCCCTCGGCCGCGGGCGGGGTCAACCTCGGCGGCGGCACCGTCGGCCTGGTCAGCACGGTGTCGGGGTCGCTCGGCCCGGTCACGGTGACCGACAACCGGGCGCTGCTGCTGGCCGCGTGGCAGGCGAGCGTCAGCTCGACCGAGTTCGTGGTGACGACCGCAGGCCCGACCCCGGCGGCCAACGAGAAGGTGGCGCTCACCAACATCACCTACGTCGCCGGCTTGTCCACCGCGGCCAGCGGCGGTGCGTTCAGTGGTTTGACGGTGGCGTCGATGGCCCTGCCCGACGGCTCGCGGGTGGCGGGGACGTTCGCCGGGTCAGGCGCCAACTCGGCGACGTGGAACCCGACGATCGCCTTCAGCCTGCTGAGCTCGCAGGTGGCCGGCAAGTACACGGGTTCGATCACGCACTCGGTGGCGTAAGAATGGGCGGCGTGCCGCCGCTTCGCCGACCCGTGGTGGTGTCGTTGGCGGCCCTGCTGCTCGGCCTGCTGGCCCCGATGCCCGCGGCCCGGGCGGCCGACGGTGGCAGCGTCGGCATCCGGCTCACCGAGGCGCCGACCTCGCGGGCCGACGACCCCAGGGCCCGCCAGTACATCGTCGACCACTTGGCCCCTGGGACGAAGGTGCAACGCCATTTCGAGGTGTCCAACGCCACCTCGAGCCCGCAGGACATCCAGCTCTACGCCGCCGCGGCCGCGTTGCAGGACGGGGCCTTCGTGTTCGGCGACGGTCGTTCGGCCAACGAGCTCACCGGCTGGACGACGGTGTCGCCCCCGACGTTGCACCTGGCGCCGGGGGCCAACGGCGGCGGCGTGGTCACGATTGCCGTGCCCGCGGGGGCCGGCGGCGGCGAGCGTTACGGCGTGGTGTGGGCCGAACTGCCCGGCGCCACCGATGCCAGCGGCATCACGTTGGTCAACCGCGTCGGCATCCGCATGTACCTGTCGGTCGGGGCCGAGGCCGAGCCGCCGACGGCGTTCCGGCTGAGCTCGTTCTCGCCCTCGCTCGCGCCCGACGGCCGGCCCGGCATCGCCATCGCTGCGTGCAACGACGGCGGCCGGGCCGTCGACCTCGAGGGCGACGTGGCGCTGACCGGCGGGCCCGGTGGCACCTCGGCCGGGCCGTTCAACTCCGAGGGCGCCACGACCTTGGGGCCCGCGCAATGCGGCACCGTGGCCATCAAGCTCACCGCCGGCCTGCCCCGCGGACCGTGGAAGGCGCGGGTTCGCCTCCATTCGGGCGCGGTCGTCCGGGAGTCGGAGGCCCTGCTCTCGTTCCCGGCCAACGTCGGGGTGGCCCCGCCGGTGAAGGCCACGGCCGTCGTCACCGGCACCGGGTGGGGGCGGTTGCTGGCGTCGGTCGCGGCCCTCGGCCTGTTGCTGGCCGCGCTGGCCTCGTTCCTGGTGTGGAGGCGCTCCCGCCGGGCGGGGCAAGCTACCGCCTGATGGCCGTCATGGAGATCGTCACCTTCCGCCTCTCGCCGGGCGCCGACGAGGCCGGCTTTCTCGCCGCCGACTACCGGATGCAGACGGAGTTCGTGCCCCATCGTCCTGGCTTCGCCCGCCGCACCACCGCCCGTGCCGACGACGGCTCGTGGGCCACCGTCGTGTTGTGGTCGTCGGCGGCCGACGCCGAGTCGGCCTTCGCCGACCTCGAGGGCGACGAGGTGGGCGCGGCTTTCGCCGTCTTCGTCGACCCGGCCACGCTCGAGCGGCGCCTCTTCAGCCTGCTCGACTGAGGCCGCCGGGCTGGTACCTTGGCGGACGGCGAAGGGGAGTAGCCCGAAGCCGGGAGATCGACACGCTGGGTGATGAGCCCCGGTCCCCGGGCCTGCAACCTCGGTTGCGGGTGGGCGAGACCTTCGACCGGCATCCGTCCATCGGTTGCCCGGTCGAGGTCGCGGCCCGAAGCCGTGTGCGCTCTCCGGGCAGAAGGAGAGAACCAAACCCGTGCACGCCCTCCTCCTCAGCTTCGGCGTCATCTTCGTCGCCGAGCTCGGCGACAAGAGCCAGCTCATGGCCCTGGCTTTCGCCGCCCGTTACAAGGCCCTGCCCGTCCTCGTCGGCATCTCCGTGGCCACCGCGGTGGTACACGCCGTCTCCGTTCTCATCGGGACGGTGGTCGGGGGTGCGTTGCCCACCCGCACGATCTCGCTCGTGGCCGGGGTCGCCTTCCTCGGCTTCGCCGCCTGGACGTTGCGGGGCGATCGCCTGGACGACGACGAAGCGGCGAAGGCCGACCGCTCGACCCGCTCGGCGGTGGTGGCCGCCAGCGTGGCCTTCTTCCTCGCCGAGCTCGGTGACAAGACGATGCTGGCCACCATCACCCTGGCCACGACCGAAGGCCCGCTGGGTACGTGGGCGGGCTCGACCCTCGGCATGGTGGCCGCCGACGCGCTGGCCATCGTGGTGGGCAAGCAGCTCGGCGCCCGGCTGCCCGAGCGGGTCATCAAGATCGGCGCGAGTGTGGCCTTCGTGGTCTTCGGCATCCTGCTGATCGTGCAAGGGCTGCGGTGACCGAGCTGAGCGATCGGGCCCTCAACCGGGCGACGTTGTCCCGCCAGTGGTTGCTCGAACGGTCGCCGGCGGTTCCCGTGGATGCGGTGACGCATCTGGTGGGCCTGCAGGCCCAGAACCCCCTCGACCCCTACCTGGCGCTGTGGTCGCGGCTCGTCGACTTCGACCCCGATGTCGTCGGCCGGATGGTCGAGGACCGGTCGTTGGTGCGCATCGTCGTCATGCGGGGGACGATCCACCTCGTCACCGCCGTCGACGCCTTGTTCCTGCGTCCGCTGATGCAACCGGTGCTCGACGCCGAGATCGCCCGCCACTCCGAGTTCGCCCCGGTGTTGGTGGGCGTCGACATGGCGCCGGTGCTCGCCTTCGCCCGGCCGTTGCTGGCCGACCGGCCGATGAGTGGCGGCCAGCTCAGGGCGGCGATGGCGGCCA
>JAXDPV010000095.1:0-6892 GCA_034668185.1 Actinomycetota bacterium | reverse complement strand
GAGTAGCGAAGCTCGTCGCTGGCCGGCCGGGGCCGGGACAGAGGGGCGGATACGCCCCTCTGGAGTCGGCTTTGGTTGGCCGCGGGGCTCGAGGCCGCCCGACCGGCCAAGACGCGGCCGTGCGAGCACGGGCGGGCGGCCGTCGCGGCCGCGCCGCAAGCCGCGCCGCAAGCCGCGCCGCAAACCGCGTTGTTGGCCGCGGGGTCAGAGAGGTTGCGAGTCACGCCGCTCTCGCCTCGGGCGCCGGCCGGGTGGCCAAGGTGAAGGCGGGCTGGTCCTGGCCGTCCACCACGAGACGGGCGGCGGCCTGGTAGGCGCCGAGGTTGGCCAGGTCGTGGTCGGTCAACTGCGGCGAGGTCTGGCGGGCCAGCACGAAGGCGTCCTCGGGTGACATGGTGAAGAACACCTTGTTGCGGGCGTTGGCCGACACCGCGTCGCGCAGGTCGCGAGGAAGTTGGCCGAGGTGCTGATGGGCGAGGACGAGCGACAGGTGGTAGCCCCGCGACTCGGCGAGGATTTCATCGAAGCTGCGGGGCAGGGTCAAGAAGTTCTGGCACTCGTCCACGTACAGGCTGGCGTCGCGCCGGGCCGCTTCGGGGGTGGCGGCCCGCGCCGTGGCCGCCTGCCACACCTTGGCCACCACGAAACTCCCGAGCAGGCGCGAGGTGTCGTCCCCCAGCAGCCCCTTGGGGAGCCGGGCCAGCAGCAGGCCACCGTCGAGCACGTCGCCCACATCGAAGGACGACGTGGGCGCGTTGACCAGATCGCGCACGAAGGGGCGCAGCAGGAAGGCGCGCAGCTTGTAGAGCAGCGGGCCGACGACCTGGGCGCGCTGCCCCTCACCGAGTGCCTGGTACCAGCGCCAGAAGCCGTGCAACTCGTCCTCGGGGCGATCAGCGAGATAGTCCTGCCACTCGTCGCCCACCGACAGGATGCGGGGCACGTCGGACAGGGTGGCCCCGTCGCGGTGCAGCAGGGTCAGGCACGCCGAGCGCAGCACGTCTTCGAGCCGCGGTCCCCAATGGCTTTCGAAGATGCGGGAGAAGATGCCGACGAGGTGGTCGACGATGAGGTCCTGGCCGACGCCTTCGACGCGCTCCAGCATGTTCAGCGTGGGCTGGCGGCGGCCCGGCGCGAGCTGCGGGTCGAGGATCACGGCCCGCTCGATCACGGCCTTGGGCAGCCGGGCGAGCACGTCGGTCACGAGGTCGCCCTTGGGGTCGATGACCACCGCGCCCCGGCCCGCCTCCACGTCCTCGAGGATCAACCGGGTCAGGAGGGTGGACTTGCCGCTGCCCGTCGCCCCCATGAGGTGCAGGTGGTAGCGGGCGTCGGCTGGGCGCAACACGACCGGGCGGCCGCCTCCGGTGTCGGCGTCGCCGAGCACCTTCCCGCCGCGCTCGGTCGCGCTGACGGCCGGCGGCGGCGCGACCGGGCGGGCGCCGGCGCGGGCCAGGGAGGGGACGATGCGGTCGAGGGGCAGGTGCGCCAGCGCGGCGAGCTCGGCCGTCGAGAGGAGATCGCCCCGGCCGTTGAAGCGGCGTTTGCGCAACGCGTCGGCCAGGCCGCGCTCGCGGCGGCGCACCAGGGAGTTGCGCCCGGCCAGGAGCGCGAACGACGACGCCAGCATGTGGGCGCGGCCTCGCAGCGCGGCCCGCTGATTGCCCGACTCGGGTGCGGGCGCGGCGACGGCGTAGCGGACGGTCACCGCCCACAGCGGGGAGTCGCACTTGGCCAGGATTGCCCGCACCTCGGGCGCGACGCCCGGGTCGAGGCTGGGGCGGGCGGCCGGGCCGGGCTGTACGAGGTCGAGGAGCCGGGCCGCGGGGCGAGGCGAGCGGCCGAGGCGCACGTCGCGGGCGGCTCGGCGGCATCGGGCCATGGCCCGGCGACCGGCCGGCCGCGCCAGCACTTGGATGGCGGCGGCCTCACCTGGCCCGGTCACCGCCCCGGCCCCGACGACGGCCCGTAGCGGGTCGGCGTCGAAGTCGGTGCGCAGCGGGTACCAGCCCGGCCGGGCGAGGCGCAGCCTGCCACCGGCGACCGGCCATCCCTGGGGCAGCAGCGCGTCCTCGGCCGGGGCCGGGTCGCCGTCGTCGGGCTCGGCGACGCGTTTGACGGTGACGCGAGCCGCGGGCCAGGCCGACTCCACGGCCCGCTCCACCATCCCCGGCGGGACCGGGCCGGGCACCCACAGAGCGATCCGCAGGCCCTCGTTCGACCAGCGGTACTCGAAACCGAGGTAGGGCTGGCCGGCCAGCAGGCGACGCCAACGGGGCCGCAGCAGGTCATGCAGGTTGCGCCACAATGCCTCGCCCCCGGCCGGGTCGACCTCGGGCGGGGCGAGCACGATGACGACCCGCGCGCCGTCCCGCAACCGGGCGCGCTGGCGGCGGCCCATCACCGCGACGAACGCCGCGCCGACCACCACGACGCCGAGGCCGCCGACGACCCACGGCACCGCCGCGTGGGCCAGGTGCGCAGCGGCATCGAGGGCGCGATGCAATGATCCGGCCGGGTCCGTGAGCACTCGCACCAGCGGTCCCGAAGGCACGGAGTCCGGCGTCGGGTCGGCCACGGCGGCGAGAGGCGGCGTCATGCGTCGTACCCGACGTGCAGATGGTCGTCGTGGCCCTCGGTGAAGGTCCGTACGCCGGGCACACGCAGCGCCCAAGGGCAACCGATCTCGTCGGGCCGAAGGGCACCCGGAATGGCGCCGGCCAACTCAGCCGCAGCGCGGGCACCGTCATTGGCGGGCGACACCGCATCGCCGTCCACCCAAGGCAGGTCCACGGCCCGGCCGAAGGCATGGTTCGAGGGACGGTCCGTCCCCTGCACGTAGTAGCCGTGGCCGGTGACGAACGGCCCGACAGAGCGGAGGTCGTGGCGGGTAGCGACGACCAGCACGACGGCGATGACCCGCTCGTCGACCAGCCCGGCCCGCACGTCGGCCGCCGCCTCGGCCCGCAACTGGACGTGGGGATGATCGAGCACGGCTGACGCGAGGACACCGGCATCAGGAGGCGACCAGCCGTAGACGAGCGCCCAGGCGACGACGGTGGCGACGTAGGCCGCCGAGTGGTTGTAGGCGAACAGCGCCATCGCCGGCTGCGGCGTCGCGCCATCGGCAGCCAACTTTGCTGCCGCCGCGAACACCGCGTCGCGAGGGTCGAGAGGCGACGGCGCCGGGCTGCCCGACGCCCACGACCACGCCGCGAAGGTCGAGGGGAGGAACTGCATCGGCCCCACCGCGCCGGCCTGGTTGGGCTGGGCGCAGGCGGGGTTTCGGCCGTGGTCGCACTCCACCTTGCCCACCGCGGCGAGCAATCCCGACGCGACTCCGAACCGGTCGCCAGCCTCGACGTAGAGCGTCAACATGTCCGGCGGAACGTCGCTGTCGGCCGACAACGCGGTCGATGACCCGCCTCGGCACGCACCGGGGCACGACGACTGGACGGCGAAGCCGGCCGCGCCGATGACGACGACGGGCAGGACCAACAGCGCGGCGGCACCGCCGAGGGCGAGGCCCTTCACCATGCCTCCGCGTCGTCGGCGTCGGCCAACGCGGCCGGGTCGGTGGTGACCAAGGCGTCCTCCGCGCTGCTGGCCACGGAGCGGAAGGCGACGCGCTCGGCGCCGCCGAGCAGGATGGCTTCGCCGGGCTGGGCGCCGAGGAGGAACTGCTGCTCGCCCTCCGACAAGCGGAAGGCGTCGGCCACCGCGTCGATGGCTTGGGGCGCCTGGCGCATGAGCACCTGCGTCGCCGCGTTGGCGACCACGGCCTGGCCCAGGTCGCTGCCCAAGAGGTCGGCCGCGTCCTGGGTGACGACGGTGAGGCCGCACCAGTGCTTGCGGGCCGACTTGGCCAAGCGGTACAGGAAGCGGGCGCCGGCCGGGTCGCGCATCAAAAGCCACGCCTCGTCCACCAGCACGAGGCGGCGACGGCGCTTGGTGGGATCGGCCACCCGCCGCCAGATGGCGTCGATGGAGAGCAGCGTCCCGGCCGCCTTCAACTCGTCGGGGAGCTGGCGCAGCGAGAACACCACGAGGTGGCCGTCCGGGGCGGTGGTGGTGGGGCCGTCGAAGAGCATCCGGTGGGTGCCGGTGACGAACGGCGCCATACGGGCGGCGAGTGCGGGTCCGCAGCCGTCGGCGTCGTCGTCGGCCAGGGCGTCGGCTAGGTCGGCCAACAGCGGCGCCGGGCGGCGGTGGGTGCGCGGGTCGGCGGTGATGCCCTTGGCCGCGTAGGCGTCGAGGATGCCTCGGTCGAGGGCGGCCCGGCTGGCCGGGTCGGGCGTCTCCCCCAGCAGCAGGGCCACGAGGGTGTGGAGGAACAGCGCACGCCGCACGAGGGCGTCGGGCTGGTCGTCCAGGTCGAACGGGTTGACCCGCACGCCGGGGGCGCCGAGGTCGAGGTAGACGCCGCCGGCGAAGCGGGCCAGGCGGGCGTACTCCTGCTCGGGGTCGATGACCGCGGCCTCGACCCCGGCGAACAGCGAGCGGAGCAGCTCGAGCTTGGCGAGATACGACTTGCCGGCCCCGCTGCGGGCCAGGATGGCGGCGTTGTAGTTGGGCTGTGCGAAGCGGTCCCAGAACACGAGGCCCTGGCTGCGGGCGTTGACGCCGTAGAGGACGCCGGCCGGCTCGCTCAACTCGGCCGAGGCGAACGGGAAGGCGGCAGCCAACGCGGCGGTGTCCATGGTGCGGCGCAGCCGCAGCCGGTCCAGGCCGAGGGGCAGGGTGGTCAGCCATCCCGGCAGCGCCCGGAAGGTGGTCGGCGCGGTGTCCATGAGCAGCGAGTCGCACAGGGCGCGCAGACGACGGACCTGGCGGTCGAGGTCGTCGGGGTCGGCGCCGCGTGCGGTGGCGTACAGCCCGACGGAGAACAGCCGGCCCTCGCCTCGGGCCAGACGCTCGGCCAGCTCGCGGGCGTCCTCGGCCGACACGTCGAGGGACGGATCGGCCAGGCGGCCCTTGGCCGCGTCCAGCCGCCGGGACGACTCCAGCCGGGCCAGTTGGCGGCGCATCCGGTCGGCCGCCACCGCGGCGGCCACCGGCTCGATATGGAGGGAGACGTCGGCCGGGCCGGGATGGGTGACGAGGGGCTCCAGCCAGCCGAGGCGAACCTGGCGGGGGTAGCCGGTCACGGCTCGCGTCGCGCACCAGCCGTCACCCACCCGGAGCCGGCGAGGCTCGACCTCCACCGCGTCGGGCAGCGGCAGCCCGGCCAGGGCCGAGGCCGGGGAACGGCGGCGAGGGGGCAGGCGCCTCATGCGCTGGCCCCTCGGATGACCTCGCCCGGCCGGGCCAGACCGGCGGGCCGAGGACGGCCGTGGGGGTCGGCTGCTGCGCCCAGGGCGGCGACGGTCTCGGCTTCGTCGAGCGCGCTTACCGTCACTCCGGCACCGGCCAGGGCCGAGGCCGCCTCCTCCACCCGCCGGAGCAGGAGGTCGGCGGTCCCGTCGCCGGCCGGCTCGCGGAACACGAGGAGCACCACCCGTCGCAGCACGTCGCGCCGTTCGGCCAACTCGGAGAGGAACTGCGCGTGGAGCAGGGCTGCTCCCTCCAGCGCGGCCGACGGCAGCGCCTTGGCGTGGTCGCGGAGCGACGCGACGGCGCCGGCCACGTCCACCCGCTCCGCTCGGACCACGATCTGCACTGGACTGGTGAGGGAGTTCAACCAGCGGGCGAAGCTGGCCACCAGCGCCTCTTGTTCGGCCTCGGTGCGTAGCCCGAAGTTCAACGACGAGGCCCGGCAAACGACGGCCATGCCGTCGTCGCCCAAGTCGAGGACGCCGGTGGGGGCGACGCCCTGGACGGGGAAGCCGAGCGGCGCGGGCAAGGCGACGCGCGGCACGCCGACCGGCAACGCGGGCACGCCCTCGGGCGCGGGCACCAGCCGGCGGTTGGCGGTGGCGTGGCGCAGCCAGGCCGCGGCCAGCCGGTCGGCGGGCAGGCCGTCGCGCCGCCCGAGGGCCAGCAGCGCGACGAACGCGGCGACGGGCGAAGCAGCCACGAGGAACGCGGCGGCCGGGACGAACGGCCGGGAGATGACCCACAGACCGGCCAGAGCGAGGGCGCCGGCCGAGACGTAGGCGAGTTGGCGGGCGGTCAGGCCGGCCAGGAGCCGGTCCTCGCGGTCCACATCGGCGGGGATGCGCACACTCGTCACGCCGCGGCTGCCTTCAGCGCGGTGCGGGCGGCGCGCACGCCGCGGTCAACGACGAGGTAGCGCACGGCTTGGGCGCCCGCGTTCGGGCGGGTGTTGAACACGAGGCGCCGGGCGTAGGAGGGGAGGCGCAACATCATCCAGAACAGGCAGCCCGACACCAGCAGGTCCGCGAGCCCGCCCCCCGGCAGCCCGAGGAGGCGGCGGCCGTCGGCGTCGAAGAACACCCGGACGGCGGTGGCGAGGATGAGCGCCTGGCCGACCTGGACGGCGAGGCAGCCGAGCATGGCCCGCCACCACAGGCGGGCCGCGCCTTCGGTCTGTGGGAGAGCGTGGCCGACGAGGAACAGCGGCGCCCCGGCCACGAGCACGACCATGGTGCAGACGCGCACGACGTAGACGCCGAGCAGGCCGAGGGCGAGCGCGACCACGACCAGGCCGACCAGCGTGACGAAGATGTCCCCGCCGGCCAGCGCGCCGAGGATCAGGGTGCGCATGGTCGCGGCCGCGCCGTCGCCGTCTCCCACCCCGCCGGCCACGAAGGCTCGTGACAGGGCGTTGGCGAAGGTGATGGCCACCCCCGCGAGGGTCAGGCTGGCGTTGGCGCTGACCCAGCCGAGGGCGATGCGGGGCGCGAGCTCCTTCACCGTGTAGCGGGTCTGGAAGGTCTCGTGTCCCATGACGACCGCGCCGCCCGCGATGACCAGCAGCACGAAGATGGTG
>JAXDPV010000094.1:0-6052 GCA_034668185.1 Actinomycetota bacterium | reverse complement strand
CCAGCTCGTCGTTGGTGAGGATCGGGTAGGGGAGCGTCACCTGCCGGCACGACGCCGGCGACGGCGAGAGCAGGTTCTGCTCCGGCCCGATCGTCGTGCGCAGCGACGTCACCAGCTCCTCGCGGATGGCGTCGAGGGGCGGGTTGGTCACCTGGGCGAAGAGCTGGCTGAAGTAGTCGAACAGCACGCGGGGCCGGTTCGACAGCACCGCGATGGGCGTGTCCGTGCCCATCGAGCCGAGGGCCTCCATCCCGGTCTTGGCCATGGGCCCGATCAGGATCTTGAGCTCCTCGGTGGTGTAGCCGAACAGCCGCTGGTGCTGCACCACCGACGAGTGCTGGGGCGTGAGCATGTCGCGCGGCGGCATGTCGTCGAGGTGGACCTGGCCCGCGTGGAGCCACTCGCCGTACGGGTGCTCGGCCGCGAGCGATTGCTTCAACTCCTCGTCGCCGATGATGCGGCCGGCCGACGTGTCGACGAGGAACATGCGCCCCGGCTGCAACCGGCCCTTCTCGACCACCGTCGACTGGTCGACGTCGAGCACCCCGACCTCCGACGCCATGATCACGAGGCCGTCGGACGTGACCCAGTAGCGCGAAGGCCGCAGCCCGTTGCGGTCGAGCACCGCGCCGATCACGGTGCCGTCGGTGAACGCGACCGACGCGGGCCCGTCCCACGGCTCCATCATCGTGGCGTGGAAGCGGTAGAAGTCGCGCTTGGCCTCGGGCATACCGCCGTGGTTCTCCCACGCCTCGGGGATCATCATCAGCACGGCGTGAGGCAGCGAGCGCCCGCCGAGGTGCAGCAGTTCGAGCACCTCGTCGAAGCGGGCGGTGTCGGACCCGCCCGGCGTGCAGATCGGGAAGATGCGTTCGAGGTCGCCGGGCAGCAGGTCGCTCTGGAGCAACGCCTCCCGGGCCCGCATCCAGTTCTGGTTGCCCTGCACGGTGTTGATCTCGCCGTTGTGGGCGATGTAGCGGTAGGGATGGGCCAGCGGCCACGACGGGAAGGTGTTGGTCGAGAACCGGGAATGGACGAGGGCCAGCGCCGACTCCAACCGCTCGTCCTGGAGGTCGAGGAAGAAGTCGCGCAGTTGGGGGACGGTCAGCATCCCCTTGTAGATCAGCGTGCGGCACGAGAGGCTCGGGAAGTAGACGCCGGTGTCGTGCTCGACCCGCTTGCGGAGGATGAAGGCCCGGCGCTCGAGGTCGAGGCCGTCGGCGCCGCCGATGAAGAGCTGGCGGAAGGCGGGCTCGACGGCCTTGGCGCTGGCCCCGATCATCGAGTCGTCGAAGGGCACGTCCCGCCAGCCGAGGAGGGTGAGGCCCTCGTCCTCGACCAGCTTCTCCACGCCCCTGACCGCCTGGGCCTGCTCGTCGGCGTCGGTCGGGAGGAAGGCCATGCCGGCGGCGTACGAGCCGACCTCGGGGAGGTCGAAGCCGGCCACCGCCCGCAGGAAGCGGTCGGGCATCTGCACGAGGATGCCGGCGCCGTCGCCGGTGTTGACCTCGCTGCCCGACGCGCCCCGGTGCTCGAGGTTGCACAGGGCGGTGAGGCCCCGCTCGATCATGGCGTGGCTCTTGCGGCCGTGCATGTCGACCACGAAGGACACGCCGCAGGCATCGTGTTCGAACGCGGGCTGGTACAGACCCTGGGGCTCAGGGAGGTCACGCTTCATGCGTCATCCTTCGGGCTTGGTTGTGCTGGCGTTCCGGCCCAGGGACGACGCTGGCCCTGCGAAACGTTCGACCACTGTAGCGGACGGCTACCGTGTCGACGATGAAGAAGTTCCTTCCGGTCACCGAATTGGCCAGGGACGAGCGCTTCTCGTGGATCTCCGAGGGCGAGCGCTTCCGTGATCCCCGCAACGGGCTCCAGGCGTCGAACGGCAGCTACCAGCGGCCGTCGAAGATGGGCCACCTGGGCGACGACGCCCCCGAGCGGGCCAGGTCGCTCATGCACGGCATCTTCATGGGCGAGGTCCAAGCCCTGGAGGCCGCCGGCCGCACGTGCTGGGACTTCGAGGTCGGCGGGGCCGACGGCGAGGCGCCCTTCGCCCTCAAGCTCGACATGGCCCGCCAATGCTGGGACGAGTCGCGCCACGTCGAGATCTCGGTGAAGTTGGGCGAGTGGATGGGCTCGGAGATCGGCGAGTTCGCCGAGGGGCGCGGCCTCTACCAGGCCGGGTGCAACCCCGACCCGGCCCTGCGGTTGTGTGCCGTCAACCGGGGCATCGAGGGCCTGGCCATCGACGTGTTCGCCAACATGAAGGCGTTCGGCACCGACTGCGACGATCCGGTCATGACGTTCTGCGAGGACTGGATGCTGGCCGACGAGGTCACCCACGTGAAGATGGGCTCCGACTGGCTCCGGCGGCTGACGGCCGACGACCCCGAACGGCGCAAGCGGGCCCTGGAGTTCCAGCGGCTCGTCGACAAGGTGTTCAGCGCCGCCGGCCGCAGCGGCGACGGCGACGCCGAGGGCGCCCGGGCCTACCGCAAGATGGCGGGGTTCACCGACGACGACATCGACGAGGGCCTGGTGCCGCTGCCGGCCGACGAGGACAAGGCCGCCCGCCGCCGGCTCGTCGAAGGATCGTTGCCCGCCCGACCGTAAGGCGACCGAAAGGCGGGCGTTTCCTTGGCGCCGCTCTCGTTCTCGCTGGGGGCGGGGAACCAAGGAGAAACCCGATATGAAGAAGTTCCTGCTCGTTGCTGGCTTCGTCGTCGCCGTGCTGTTCGGCGGCGCCTCCCACGCTTCGGCGGCGTCGGCTTGCTACGACGTCAGCGTCCAGCACAACATCGCCGGCGTGCCCACGGTGGCCGAGGCCGGCTGCCTGCCGTAAGGCTTCGTCTCTAGGCGCGAGGCTCGGCGCCGGGGTCGACGCCGCAGAGGTCCTGCCATCCCTTCGGCACGCGGCCCTTGCGGAAGACGCCGGCGTCGACCAGCGCCGTGAGCACGGGGCGCAGCGCCTCGTGGCGGAGGGCGACGCGCTGGGGCGTGCGGTTGGCCGCCTTCCACGTGGGCCACATCGGGAGGCCGGCGGCGGCGTAGACGCCGGGGTGCACGATCGTCTCGAACATGCCCTTGATGACGAGCGGGGCGACCCGTCGCACCGCGACCTTCTCGACGATCGAGGCCTTCTCCCACACCTCGGGCAGGACGGCCCGGGCGAACGACAGGTGCCTGGCCTCCTCCATGCGGTGGTAGCGGTTGACCTCGGCGAGGAACGGGTCGGTGTCGGGGTGCTCGGCGCACCGCTTCTGGAACAGGTCGGGGATCTCCTCGCCGGCCAGGACCAAGGTGTAGAGCAACGCCGGGATGCTGACGATCAGCCGGGAGCCGACCTTCATCAGCGTCTTGAACACCGGGCCCGACAGCGGGTTCTTGGCCGTGGGCTCGATCTGTTCGAGGAGGCGGATGAAGAGGCGGCTGTGGCGTGACTCCTCGCCGATCTCGTGGAGGAGGTAGACGACCCTCGGGTCGGTGACCGTCTTGGCGCTGACGATCTGCAGGGCGAACCCGGCGGTGAGGACGGCCTCGAAGCGGACGCCGGCGTCGGCGATGGAGGCGATCTCCTCCCGGGAGAGGATGCGCTTCTGCTCGGGGGTGAGGTCGAGGCCCTCGATGCCGGTGGTGGACAGGAGGTCGTCGCCCATCAACTGGCCGTCGCCGACCTGGCCGGGGAGCTCCTGGTCGGGGTCGATGACCCGCTTCAGCGACGCCCGGGACAGCCGGTCCACCCGTTCTTCGACTGCGCTCACGCTCATGGTTACCGAGAGTAACGGTTACCCGTCGTAACGGTCAACGAGGCATGGGTCACACCGCGGCCAGGTCGGCGAAGGTGTCGATGCGGCCTTGGACGACCGAGAGGGACGAGGCCCAGAAGGCCTGGTCGCGCACGTCGATGTCGAAGCGGGCGGCCAGCTCGGCCGCCGGGGCCAGGCCGCACGACGACAGCAGGTCGTCGTAGCCCTGGCGGAAGCGGTCGGGGTCCTCGGCGTAGCGGGCGTAGAGGCCGAGGCCGAACAGCAGCCCGAAGGTGTAGGGCCAGTTGTAGAACGCGCTGCCGTAGTAGTGGGGCTTGGCCGCCCACATGTAGGGGTGGCGGTGCGCGGGGTCGAGGCCGTCGCCGTAGGTCGCGTCCTGGGCCGCGAGCATCATCTCGCAGGCCTCGGCCTCCGAGACCGTGCGCCGCCGGCGGGCTTCGCAGAACGCCTGCTCGAAGAGGAAGCGGCTGTGGATGTCGACCACCACCTGGGTGCTCGACTGCAGGTCGCCGTCGACCAGGGCGAGGCGCTCGTCGTCGGTGGCGGTGGCCAGGCCGTGCTGAACCATGATCGTCTCGCAGAAGATGCTCGCGGTCTCGGCCAGCGCCATCGGGAGTTGGCGTTGCAGCGGCGTGCGGTCGGCGAGGGTGACGTTGTGGTAGGCGTGGCCGAGCTCGTGGGCCAGCGTCTGCACGCTGCGGAACGAGCCGTCGAAGTTGAGGAGCACGAGGCTGCGTTCGCCGGTGACGCCCATGCAGAAGGCGCCGTCGCGCTTGCCGTCCCTCGGCTCGGCGTCGATCCATCGCTCGTCGGTGGCCCGCTTGGCCAGGCCGGCCAGCCTCGGTGAGTAGGTGGCGAAGGTGTGCTCGACCGCGGTGGTGGCGTCGTCCCACGCCCGCCGTTCGGTCGTCGCGCCGAGGGGGGCGAACAGGTCGAAGAACGGGAGGCCGTTCTCCCGGCCGAGGAGGGTCGCCTTGGTGCGGAGGTAACGGCGGAAGTCGGGGAGCGAGTCGACCACCGCGGCTTGCATCGCTTCGAGGGTCGGGCGGTCGACGCCGTTGGCCACGAGGGCGGGTTCGAGGTCGTCGGCCCATTGGCGCCGCTTGTTGACGGTGGCGGCCTCGCCCTTGATGGCGTTGAGGGCGGCGATGATGGGCACGGCGTTGGCCTTCCACGTGGCCAGCTCGGCGTCGTAGGCGGCTCTGCGGGTGCCGGCGTCGGCGTCGTAGGCCAGGCCGCGGGCCCGGCTCATCGGCATCGGGCCCTGGCCTTCGACCTCGACGACCAGTTGCGACGTGAACGTGCCGTAGAGCCGGGTCCACGCGGTGGCGCCGGTGAGGTTGAGGTCGGCGAGCAGACCCTCTTCGTCCTCGCCCATCTGGTGGGCCGCCCGCTCGCTCGCCCGTTCGAGGGGGTAGGCGTGGTCGGCGGCGGCCGTCGACCGTTTCGCCAACTCCTCGCCGCCGAGCGCCGCCACCCACGCGTCGAACCTCGACCGCAGCTTGGCGAGCTGGGCCAGCTCGGCCTGGAGCTGCGACAGCTCGCCCTGGGCGGTGTCGTCCCTCGCGTTGGTGGTGACGAAGGCCGACACGTAGCCGTTCAAGAGGCGGACCGCCTCCATCACCTCGTTGGTCGCGTCGAGCACGCCGTCGAACGCCTGCACCGTCTCGTCGTCGATCACCACGTCGTCGCGGCCCCGCACCCCGTGCTCGTCGTAGAGCGCCGTCAGCCTGGTGATCCCGGCCCCGAGCCCTTCCCGGGCGGCGGCGTACTCGCGGGACCCGAGGTCGGGAAAGAGGTCGCTGACGTCCCATCGGGGGAGCACGGTGGTCATGGGCCCGAGTCTGTCGCACCCGGCTGCTAAACCGTCAGCCATGAAGGCAGTGGTGATCTACGAGAGCCTCACCGGGAACACCAAGCGGGCGGCGGGGATGATCGGGGCCGAGCTCCGGCGCCAGGGGGTGGCCGCCACCGCGATGCCCATCACGGCCATCGACTACCAGGCCCTCGAAGAGGCCGACGTGGTGATCGTGGGCACCTGGACCGACGGCCTCATCCTCGTGGGCCAGAAGCCGGGCCGGGCCGGCCGCCTGAAGAAGCTGCCGTACATCACCGGCAAGAAGGCCGTGGGTTACGTCACCTATGCGATCGACTGCGGCAAGGCGGTCGACAAGCTGGTGGCCATCCTCGAAGACCGGGGCGGCGAAGTCCTCGGCGGGATGGCGATCAGGAGGGACAAGCTCGACGAGGGCACAAAGGATTTCGTCGGGCGGGTGCTCGAC
>JAXDPV010000093.1:0-7116 GCA_034668185.1 Actinomycetota bacterium | reverse complement strand
GCCACGTCTCGATCAAGGTCACGACGCCTCCTCCTCCATCTCGTCGGCCGACACCTCGACGTCGGCCTGCTGCGACAAGACGTCGGCGTAGGCCGGCACCCGCTCCATCAACTCCGAGTGCGTGCCCACCGCGGCGATGGTTCCCTCGTGCAGGAACGCCACCCGGTCGGCGAGGGCCAGGGTCGACGGCCGGTGTACGACCAGCAGCGCGGTCACGCCCTGCAACACCCGGCGCAACGCCTCCTCGACCAACGCCTCGGTATGGACGTCGAGGGCCGAGAGCGGGTCGTCGAGCACGAGCACCTGGGGCCGGCCGATGACGGCCCGGGCCAGCGCCAACCGTTGCCGCTGCCCGCCCGACAACGACAGGCCCTGCTCGCCGACCCGGGTGTCGAGCCCCCACGGCAGGTCGCGCACGAACTCGGCCTGGGCGATCGAGAGGGCGACGTCGATGTCGTCGTCGGATGCCTCGGGCCAACCGAGCAGCAGGTTCTCGCGCACCGACGCCGAGAACAGCGTCGGCTCCTCGAAGGCGACGGCGACATGCCGACGCAGCGACGGCAACGTCAACGAACGGACGTCGTGGCCGTCGAGCGTGACCCGGCCGGCCGACACGTCGTAGAGGCGCGGCAGCAGCGACGTCAGCGTCGTCTTGCCAGACCCGGTCACGCCGACCAACGCCAGCGTCTCGCCCGGCGCGATCTCGAGGTCGATGTCGCGAAGGATCGTGTCGGTCCCGTAGGTGAAGCTCACGTTCTCGAACCGCACCCGCCCTTCGCACGCGTCCAGGGCCACGGCGTCGGCCCGGTCGACGATGGCGGGCGCGGTGTCGAACACCTCGTAGACCCGCTCGGCCGCCGACGTCGCTTCCTCGGCCATGGCCAGGATCTCGCCGAGCGACTCGATCGGCCACACCAGCAGCACGAGCAGCGAGATGAAGGCGACCAGCCCGCCGATCGTCAGCGAGCCCCGGCCCACGGCCAGCGCGCCGCCGAAGAGGATGGCGGCCATCGTCAGGTTGGGGACCATGTCGATCAGGGCCCAGAACTTGGCCCGCAGCCGCACCTGCTCCATCGACGAGTCGTAGAGGCGGGTGGCGTCGGCCACGAACTGGCGGCGCACCAGGTCGCGCCGGCCGAAAGCCTTGATGACGCGGATGCCGGTGGCGCCCTCCTCGATGCGGGTGGTGAGGTCGCCGTCCTGGTCCTGCACCCGGCGGGATACGACCAGGTACTTGCGTTCGAAGCGCAGCGACATCCACACCAGGGGCACTGCCGACAGCGCGGTGGCCCCGGCCAGCACCGGGTCGAGCCGCAGCATGAGCACGAGCACGACGAGGAAGGTGATGACGTTGACGACGAAGAACACGACGCCGAAGCCGAAGAAGCGCCTGATCACCCGGCAGTCGCTCATCGCCCTCGACAGCAACTGGCCCGACTGCCAGTTGTCGTGGAAGGAGACCGGCAGCCGTTGCAGGTGGGCGTAGAGGTCGTTGCGCAGCGTGGTCTCGAGGCCGAGGGAGACGGTGCCGGCGACGAGGCGGCGGGTGAACGCGGCCAGGCTTTCGAGCACGCCGAGGGCGAGGGTGGCGAGGCCGAGGTAGACGATGCCCCGCCGGTCGCCCTCGGCAAGCGGGCCGTCGATCACCGCCTTCACCACCAGGGGTACGACGGTTGCCGCCCCCAAGCCGACGCCGGCCAGGAGGGTGGCTGCGACCATCTGGCCCACGTAAGGCCGGAGGTAAGGCTTCACGCGCCAGAGCGCGTGGGGCTTTGCCATGGGGTTGCCTACCCTAGCGACGGGCCCCCGCGACCGAGAACGAATTTCTCGGCTTCGTCGTAGACGTCAGCGCACGATTCGGCGCAGAACCCGACGCCGCCCGGGCGCCACACGAGGACGGCATCGGTGGGGATTTCCAGCTTGCAGATCGGGTCGACCACCGTCTCCTCGGCGTCGTCCCGGCGGTGCAGGCGCAGGGCGTGGATCGGTTGGTGGAACCCCCGCACCGTGACCGGCGGGATGTCGTCGGCCGCGGCCCACCTGGGCACGTCGGGGCCGATCTCGGGGCCGGCCAGGATCTCGTGGGGCGCGGCCACGTCGCACAATCTGGCGGCCAGGTTCACGGCCGACCCGATGTAGTCGTCGCCCTCGAACAGGATCACGTGGCCGAAGGTGATGCCGCCCCGCAGGCGCAGGGGCGAGGTCTGGCCGTCGACCTTCTCCTGGATCTCGAGCACGGCCTCGACCAGCGGGCACAGCTCGACGCCCACGAACATGGCCCCGTCGCCCTGCCACTTGGCCACCCGCACGCCCCGCCTCGACGACACTTCCCTGACCGCGCTGCGGAACCCGGTCAGGACGGCACCAGCCTCTTCGTCACCGTAGGCGTCGGTGAAGCTGGTGAAGCCGCTGAGATCCACGAAAGCGAAACCTCGGCCAACCCGCATGTGGGCTCATTCTGCCTCAGGCGGTGGGGCCCTCGGCCCTGACCTTCTCGACGTGGGTCAAAGCGTCCCGCAGGCCCGAGATCCACTCCGACTGGTTGGCCCCGACGAGCTTGACGCACCAGGCCAGGGCGTCGCTGCGGCTGCGGGCCACGCCGGCGTCGACCAGGGTGTCGAGGACGGTGCGCTCCGACTGGCGGAGCCGGGTCATCACCGGGATGTTGAGGACGGTGAAGTGGACGGTGACGTCGCCGCACGTGGCGCCCCATGCCACCTTCCGGCCGAAGCGGTGCTCGGCCTCATCCGCGATGCGCATCCGCTGGGCCCTGGTCTCCTCACGGAAGCGCTGGGTGCGGGCCGTCCTGGCCGCGGTCAGGGCCGCTGGGGTGGCGCCCTTCTCCAGTTCCACGTCGGGGAGGACGCCGACGACGAGGACCTCCTCCCGGTCGACGGTGACCGCCGGCGGGGCCGTGAACCAGTCGTCGGGGAGCCGCCCGGCGATCCATCCGCTGATCTCTTCTTTCATGCTTACATCATTACTCTCTTGCGCCAGCGGAGGTCAACTGGTTCCCGGGTAGGGAGCCGGTATGTCCACCTTCGAACCGGCTCCGGGGGCCGAGGAGCACGACCACCAGCCGGTCGTCCACGGCCACCGCCACTTCCATGTGACCCACAACCACAACCGGCTGACCGGCGGGTTCGACCACCTGTGGTCCGAGCATTCGCACGAGCACGACCACGCCGGCCTCCGCCACGCCCACGTCCCCCACCAGGACTTCGAGGCCGAGCACGAGGGCGAGGCCCACGTCCACGACCACGACGCCCCGGTCAAGAAGGCCGCGGCCCCGAAGAAGGCCGCGGCCAAGAAGGCGGCACCGCCGACCACTGCCTAACCGCCGCTTTTGACAGCCCCATCCCCCCAGATAAGGCGGGATCGGGCAGTCAAAACGGTTGGATGTGCAAGGATTGCGGGCCTCATGCCGGCCTCGTCGTTGGCCGATGCTCCCCCGGTGACGTTGCCACCGGTGAGGCGCGTGTTGCTGGTGATGGCGCTGACCTGCAGCGTCGTCGCTGGAACGGGCGTCGTCGCGCCCATGGCGGCGATGGCCGAGGGGTCGGGGAACGGCAGCACGACCTTGCCGCCGGCCACCCCAGGACCGCCGCCGGCCGACGACGCCGCCGCGGCCCCGCCGACTCCCCCGCTGGCCCCGCCGGGCGCCGACGAGGCCGGCCGCCAGCGGGCCGCAGCCGAACTGCGAACGGCCAAGGCCGACCTCAAGGCCGCGGCCGCGACCCACGCCAGGCTCACCAAGGCCCTGGCCGCGATCGAGCGCAAGCAGTTCGACACCCAGGCCCGCATGGCCACCCTCACCGAGGCCGAACGCACGGCCGCCGAGGAGTTGGCCGCGGCCCGGCTCAAGCTCCGCAAGATGGCGGTCGCCGGCTACGTGCGCGGCGGCGACAGCCAGCCCGTCGACTACCTGCTCCGCGCCACCGACCCGGCCGACCTCGAGCGCCGGCGGGCACTCGTCGCCTCGGCCACCAGGGCCAGGTCCGACAACCTCCACGACTACGAGGTGGCCCAGGCCGCCGCCAGCGACGAGCTGCAGCGGGCGGTCGCCGAGCTCGAGGGCGCGGCGCGCAACGTCGAGCGGGCCAAGGCCGAGCTGAACGACGCCGCCGTCGCCGTCATGCAACGCCAGGCCGAGGTCGACCACCGCAGCCAACTCCTCGACCTCGTCACCGCCGCCGCCCCCGTCGGTGCGTCCGACATCCCGAGGCTGTTCCTCGATGCCTACCGCCAAGCCGCGGCCGGGGCCAACAAGCGGGCGCCGCAGTGCCGGGTGCAGTGGCAGGCGGTGGCCGGCATCGGCCGCATCGAGTCGAACCACGGCCGCTACCGGGGCGCGCAGCTCGCCCTCAACGGCGACGTCTACCCACGCATCGTCGGCATCCCCCTCGACGGCACCCGCACCGCCCTCGTCAAGGACACCGACCAGGGCGCACTCGACGGCGACACCGTCTTCGACCGCGCCGTCGGCCCCATGCAGTTCATCCCGTCGACGTGGAAGCGCATCGACACCGACGGCAACGGCGACGGCGTGCGCGACCCCAACAACGCCTACGACGCCGCCCTCGGCACGGCCAACTACCTGTGCCGGGCCGTCCCGGCCGGCGGCCTCGACACCGACGACGCCCTGCGCATCGCCTTCTTCAGCTACAACCACTCCGACGCCTACGTCGAGGCCGCGCTCACCGGCACCCACCTGTTCCAGTCGATGACCGACCTCTGACCTCTAAGGTCGGGGCCGTGGACGAAGTCGTCGAGCTGCTGCAGCACCTGATCCGCAACGCCTGCGTCAACGACGGCACGCCGGAGTCGGGGCAGGAGGTGCGCAACGCGTCGCTGTTGCGCGACTACCTCGAAGGGCCAGGCCTCGACTTCGAGACCTACGAGCCCGTACCCGGGCGCACCTCGCTCGTCACCCGCATCGAGGGCACCGACCCGAGCGCGCCCACGCTCTGCCTGATGGGCCACACCGACGTCGTCCCGGTGACGCCCGAGGGTTGGCGGCGCGACCCGTTCGGCGGCGAGCTCGTCGACGGCGAGGTCTGGGGCCGCGGCGCCATCGACATGCTCAACCTCACGGCGTCGATGGCGGTGGCCTTCAAGGGCCTGGCCCGCAACGGCTACCGGCCCAAGGGCACGCTGATCTACTTCGCCGTGGCCGACGAGGAGGCCAGCGGCACCCACGGCGCCGAGTGGGTCACCGAGCACGAGTACGACGCCGTGCGCTCCGACTTCGTCCTCACCGAGTCGGGCGGCATCACCATGCCGGGCGGCGAGGACGGCCCCAAGGTCACGGTGACGATCGCCGAGAAGGGCGTGGCCTGGCGCCGGCTGCGCATCACCGGCACGCCGGGCCACGGCTCGATGCCCTTCGGCACCGACAACGCCGTCGTCAAGGCGGCCGAGATCGTCCGCCGCCTCGTCGCCTTCCGCCCCCACGTCGCCGTCACCGACACGTGGAAGCTGTTCGCTTCCGCCCTCGGCCCCCCCCCCCCCCCCGAGACCACCGTCGGCCTCCTCGACCCCGCCCGCGTCGACGACACGTTGACCACCATGGACGACCCCCGCCTGGCCAAGCTGGCCCACGCCTGTACACACATGACGTTCTCCCCTAACGTCATTCTCGGGGGCGTCAAGACCAATGTAATTCCAGACGTCGTCGACCTCGACGTCGACATCCGCACCCTCCCGGGCGAGACCTCGGCCGACGTCGAGCGCAATCTCGCCGACGCCATCGGCCCCGGGCTCATGTCGTCGGTGACCGTCGAGGTGCTCCACGCCGGCGAGGCCACGGCGTCACCGATGCACACCCCCCTCTGGGACGCGCTCGGGCGGGCCGTCGGTTCGTTCACGCCCTGGGCCAACGGCCTCGTCCCCCGCATGACCGCCGGCGGAACCGACGCCCGCTTCTTCCGGGGCAAGGGCGCCACCGCTTACGGCTTCGGCTTGTTCACCCCGGCCATGACGACGTCGGAGTTCGCCACCCGCTTCCACGGCAACGACGAGCGTGTCGACGTCGAGTCCCTCCTCCTCACGACCCAGATGTGGACTTCCGTCGTCCACGACCTCCTCGACTAGCCGCCGTTTGGGAAGCGCCAGTACGCAATGGCGTAGTGGCGCTTCCCAAACGGACCCGGCCGGCGGCGAGGTCGACGGTCACGCCTTCGGCCCGCAAGCGGCGGGCGTGCTCGCGCTCGTGGCCGGGGACGAGGCGGCCCTGGGCGTTGACCACCCGCCACCACGGCAGTTCGCCGCCGGACCCGGACAACACCGCGCCCACGCCCCTGGCCGCGCCCGGCCGGCCGGCCAGCGCCGCCACCTCGCCGTAGGTCACGACGTCGCCGGCCGGCAAGGCCGAGACCACCTTGCGCACGTCGTCGGCGAACGTCACTCGACCAGCAAGGTCACGTAACGGTCTTCCCGCTGCCCGGCCTGGCGGCCGATGCGGCGGACCAACGGCTCGGGCCTGGCGGCCAAGCGGTCGAGGTCGCGCTCGACGTCGTCGTTGCCCTCGAAGTCGGCCATGCGCTCGGTGCGCACCCGCAGCTCGTTCAACGTCTGCGGCCCCCGCAGCAACAACACCGCCAGCAGCGCCACCTCCCGCTGGTCGACACCCAACAGCTCGTCGAGCACGTGGCGGTACTTGACCGTGCGGTTGCCGCCGCCGGCGTGGATGACGCGGGCCGCGCCCTTCGACCGCAGCCCGCCGAGCACGCCCTCGACGAAGGCCGCGTCCCACGACACGATCGGGTCGCGGTTGTTGGTCTGGTTGCACGCGTTGACCAACGCGTTCATCGTCAACGGGTAGTACTTCGGCGTCGCCAACTGCTTCTCGGCCAGCGCCCCCACCACCCGAGCCTCCTCGGCGGTGAAGGTGATCACGCGGTGTCGATCACCCGGAAGGCTTCGGCGGTGCGGCCCTCGGGCAACCCGCCGGCGGCCGCGATCATCCGCCCCCAACCCCGCATACGGTCTTCCAAACCGTCGGGGTCGGGGAGCTGGCTCACGTGGGAGAGCAACGCCTTCACCTTGCGCTCCAACACGTCGGTGGTGTCGACGTAGCGGTTGGGGTCGGGCCCGCCCATCACCCATACCTGGGGC
>JAXDPV010000092.1:0-46329 GCA_034668185.1 Actinomycetota bacterium | reverse complement strand
GCGGCTCTCGGCCCGGCGCTTGATGAAGCCGACGACCGGCACCTTGAGCTCGGCCACCAGGTGGTAGGTCATCTGCGTGCCTCCGCCGTCGTCGGCGCGTTCGAAGACGTAGCTGCCGTCGAGCTTTCTCGTGACGTCGCCTTCGGTCTGGACCCACGCCAGCGTTCTCGGCGCGTCGGCGTAGTCGTAGTGGAGGGTGTAGCGGATGCTCTGGCCCATGGCCGCGGCCCGGAACCTGACCTTCGTGCCCCGGCCCTGCTCGTCGCGTTCGAGGACGTCGACGCTCTTGATGTCGGCGGCCCACTCGGGGTAGTGCTCGAAGTCGACGGCGATGGCGAAGCATTGTTCCGGGCTCGCGGCGATGGTGATGCGCTCGGTGGCTTCGTCGGTCATCGTGGGCGCTGAACTTAGCGGGTGGAGCGGGGCTCGAAGCGGCCACGCCTCGCCGCCCACAGGCCGGTGAGGGCCAGGCCGTAGACGGGGACGAGGACGCCGAAGGCCAGGCTGGTGAACGGTCTTGCCGCCGCGGTGACCAGGGCGACCCCGGTTTGCGCCGCCAGGGCGGCGAGGAGGTTGCGCCTGACGGTGTCGGGGGCGACGTCGCCGGCGAGGAAGAAGAGGCCGCCGATGCCGATGGCGTCGGTGCGGCTGCGGCTGACGGCGGTGGCGTAGGCGGCCACGAAGATGGCGATGCCGAGCGCGAACAATCCGAGGGCGATGGCGATGGCGACGGGGCGGGCCCGTTCGTCGACGGTGGCGAGTATGGCGGTGGCGGCGAAGAGGGCCGTGCCTTCCCAACTCAGGCGGATGATGCGGTCCTTCATCTCGTGGGTCGGGCCGCTTCGGTGAGGGCTCGGGCGAGTTTCCCGGCGAGCACGTCGTAGGTGAAGTGGTCTTCTGCTCTTTGCCTGGCTCGTTGGCCCATGGCTCGGCGTTCGCTGGGGTCGGCGAGGAGCCGGTCGAGGGCGTGGGCCACCGCGGCCGGGTCTTCGGGGTGCTTGACGACCAGGCCGGTGACTTCGTCTTCGACGGCGTCAGCCGCGCCTCCACTGTCGCCCGCGATCTGGGGCGTGGCCGTGGCCGCGGCTTCGAGGAAGACGATGCCGAAGCCTTCGGGCTCGAGGCCGGCCCATCGCGTCCGGCAGAACATGGCGAAGACGTCGGCGGCGGCGTAGAGCGCGGGAAGGTCGTCGTCGTCGATGCGGCCGGCGAGCCGTGCGGGGGCGTGGGTTCGGTCGATGATGCGCTGGAGCCGTTCGGCCTCGTGGCCGGTGCCGCCGATGAGCACGGTGAGGTTCGGGTACCTCGGCTTCAGTCGGGCCGCGGCCTCGATCAGGACGTCGAAGCCCTTGCGCCTGACCAGGCGGCTGAGGCCGACCACGAGCAGGGCGCCTTCGTCGACGTCGAACCGCTTGCGGGCGGTGTTGCGTTCCTGGTCGTCTTCGATCGGGCGGAAGCGCTCGGTGTCGACGCCCGGCGGGACGATGGTGATCGGCGGCGCCTTGCCTTGGCCGGCCGTCCTTCTGGCCTCGTCGGCCGGGTAGTTGCCGGCGGCGATGATCGCCCTGGCCTGCCTGACGGCCCGGCCCATGAGGCGGCTGCCGCCGGGGATGCGGCCGATGAGCTCGGAGCCGTGGACGACGAGGGCGTAGGGCTCGGCCAGGCTCGGGCCGACGAGGCCGAGGGGGATGGCGGGGTCGAGGACGATCAGCTCGGCGTTGGTCTGTTCGGCCAGTCGGTTGATCGTGGCCGCCAGTTTCGGCGTGGGCAGGAGCAGGTCTTGGTGGGTGCGCTCGACTCGGAACGGTTGCTGGTCGTCGAAGGCCCGATCGCCCTCGTAGGGCGTGGTGAGAACGGTGACGTCGTCGGGGGGTAGGCGGCGCCACAGCTCCCAGAGGTAGGTCTGGATGCCGCCGACCTTCGGGGGGAAGTCGTTGGTGACGAGGAGGTGGCGGGGCGTGGGCCCGTCCTCGCTCATGGTCGCCGGGGTGGGGGGAGGTCGCCGAGCTCGGCCTTGACCATCGGGTCCCGGTCGGTGGCGTCGATCAGGTCGGTGCGGCCGAGTCTTGCCGCGGCCCATACCGCGTGGGCCCGGATGAGGGCGTCGCCGTCGGCCAGCGCGTTGGCGAGTGCCCCGGCCGTGCGCCGGTCGTTTCCGTCGCCGACGTTGCCCAGGGCGACGAGTGCGTTGCGCTTGAGGTAGCGGGCCTGGCGCTCGGGGATGTACCAGCGGCCGTGGGTGCGCAAGAGCTCGGCGTCGTCCCGCTCTTCGATGATGTCGAGGAGTTGCACGGTGGGCTGCGGTTCGTGCTCGGTGCCGTGGTGGTAGCGGCGTCTTCTCAGCGCGACCTGGTTGGGCGGGCAGGCATCCTGGCAGTCGTCGCAGCCGTAGATGCGATCGCCGAGGGCTTCGCGGTACTGACGTGGGAACACGCCGGCTTGTTGCACCAACCAGGCGAGGCATCGTCTGGCGTCGAGCACGCCGGGCGCGACCAGCGCGCCGGTCGGGCAGGCGTTGAGGCATTTGAGGCACGGGCCGCAGCCGTCGGCCATCGGTTCTTCGGTGTCGGGTTTCAGGGGCGCGTCGGTGACGACCGAGCCGAGGACGAACTCCGATCCGGCTTGGGGCAGAAGGAGGTTGGTGTTCTTGCCGTACCAGCCCAGGCCGGCGCGGTGGGCCGCGGCCCGGTCGACGAGGGCGTTGTCGTCGGCGAGGACCTTGGCCGACCAGCCGTGGTGTCGCAGGGCTGCGGCGATTTCGTCGAGCGCGGCCCGCAGGGCTTCGTAATGGTCGACCCAGCCGTACTTGGCGACCCTTCCGGTGGGCGCGGTGGTGTTTTTGGCTGCCGGCGTGTCGAGGTTGTACGACCGAGCGCCGACGACGAGGGCGCGGGCGCCGGCCAGCGCGGCGCCGGCATCGGTCGACCGCTCGGGGCGGCGGTAGGTGAAGGCCATGCCGCCGTGGAGGCCGTCGCGCTTGCGTTGCTCGAGCACTTCGCGGGCGTCGTCGAAGGGCTCGGCGCTGGCGATGCCGACGGCGTCGAGCCCGGCTACGAGCCCGAGGGCCCGGAGCTCGTCGGCCAGCGTCTCGAGGTCGGCCACCACCGGGCTTGGTCTATCAGCGACCGTTGCTGCGGCCGAACCGACGCTTGCCCTTCGGCTGGGCCGCTGGTTGGGCGGGGCGGAGGGGTGGGCGGTTGGCCGGGAGGATGACCTCGCCTTCGTTCGTCGGCGGCGTGGCCCGGTTGGCCCGGATGGTCACCACCCGGCCGTCGCCTGCCGGCACGTCCGGCTCGCTCGCCGCCGGCGTCGCCGGCCTTTCGCTCCGCATCACCCTCGTCGCCGCCGCGGGCTCGCCGCTGCCCGACCCCCCGGTGCCAGATCCGCCCGACGGACCCGCGGCCAACGCCGCCGCGCTCACCGGTCTCCCCGACCCGCCGCCCGTGCCCCCGGAGTCGGTCCCGCCGGCGTTGGCCAGGCGGGCCTCGGCCCGGGCCCGGCGGCGCTCGGCGCGGCGGGCTTCAGGAGAGGTGTCGGGTTCCGCGGCGATGTCGAGGCGCGGGTCGCGGGGCGGCGCCCCGCCGGGCCGGGTCGACCGGCCGGTGCTCGACGCGCCGGTCGTCGCGGAGCCGGTGCCCGCGGGGCTTGTGCCGGACCGACCGGTGCCCGCGGGGCCAGTGCCCGACCGGCCGGTGCCTGCAGGGCCGGTGCTCGACGCGCCGGTGCCCGACCGACCCGTGCCCGCGGGGCCGGTGCTTGCGGCGCCGGTTGCGGCGCCGGTGCTCGACGCGCCGGTGGTTGCGGGGCCCGTGGGCGGGCGTTGGCCTGGTGGCCGGGTGGCGAACCTGGGGCGGGTGCCGGGCGATGGGCGGCTGGTGCCGAGTTGGCGGGGGCCGCGGTTGGCGACGGGGCTGCCGGTCACGATCTGGAGGCGGCGGCGGCTGAGCTCGTTGGGCTCGATGGGTTCGGGAGCGCGGGTGGGCGGGGTGGGCGCCGGTGGGGCGCCGCGACGGGATGCGGTTGTTCGGGTGGCGGCCCGCTTGGCGCCCGAGGCCCGTGCCGGTGCCCGGCCCGCGGCCCGTGCGGTGCCGCGGGAGGTCGTGGCCTTCTTGGCCGCCGCTCGTTTGGTCGCGGTCTTCTTCGCCGCCGGCCGCTTGGCCGCGGTCTTCTTGGCCGCGGGCCTCTTGGCCGCGACCTTCTTGGCCGCGGGCCGCTTGGCCGCGGGCCGCTTGGCCGCGACCCGCTTGGCCGCGACCCGCTTGGTCCCGGCCTTCTTCGGCCCGGCGCGCTTCGCCCCGGCGCGCTTGGTCGCGCCCGAGTGCATGGGCAGGGTGGGCCGCACCGGTTCGTCCACCGCGCCCGACGAAGACGAAGACGAAGACCGGCCGGCGGGCGTCTTGGTGGGCGGCTGCGACGGTTGCAGCGACGCCGCCGAACGCCGGCGCCGCCCCGGTTCGAGGTAGGCGAGATCAGAGGCCAGCCGGTTGCGGGCGAAGACATCGCCCACACCGAAGTCGACCTCCCACTCGGCCGACTGCTCACGCTTGCGGGAGACGAACGTGAACGTGACCATCCACGTGTGGTCGGCCAACTGGTACGCCGACCAGGCACCGTCGAACTCGTCGTTCGTCAGCCGCACGCCCCGGTCGGCGAGGTTCCAACGCACCGACGGCCCCATCGCCTCGCCAGAGTCACCACGCCGTGGCTTGGCGTAGACGAGCTGGCGAGCCCGGCCCACGATCTGCAAACGCTCGGCCTCGACCGGCGCCGAGAACCGGCCCACCCACTCCTCGTCGACGCCGGCCTCGCGCGCCACCTCGGCGATCGACCGGCCGGCCCGGAGCCGATCCTGGATCTCCCGAGGACTGAGCGTGCTCTCCCGGCGCACCAACGAGCCCGGCGAACGGATCTCGATCGGCACCTCGATGTCGTCGCCCTCCAACTTCCGGCGGCGGACGGCTTCGGCGATCAACCCGAGGAGGTGCTCGTCCAGGGGCAGCACGAAGCTGCCCGACTTGGCGCCCTTGCGGGTGCTGAAGACAAGACTGTCGAGGTCGGTGGTGAAGCCGACGAGGTGAACCTGTTGCACCGGGGCCCCCGGCCATTCGCGACCCGCTCGTCGGGCCGGCGTTGGCGGCGAACGTACCACCCGCATTTCCTGGCATCGGGGACCCGGGGCCCGGCGTCGGCACCACCGGTCAGCTCGCCGTCGGCACGTGGCGCAGGTCGGGCACGAGCCCCGAACGGATCAACATCCGCACCGCCCGCTCCTCGGCGGCGTCGATGATGATGGCCTCGTCGGGGTCGCGCCCGCAGATGAACGTGACCACGCACCCCTCGCACGCGGCCGTCCCCTGCATTGAACACCCGTCACAATCGATCGTGATCATGTCGACAGCATGAACCAGGGGTGTGACAACAAATCCGGCGACCCCACCGTAAGAAGCCGTCCCGGCCCCCGTTCCCGCCGTGTCCAGCCACGTCCGACCCCGACGCGGCTGGATGCAACACCCCCCGCCGGCCCCAGCCTGGCGGCGGCCCATCCGGCCCCACTCTTCGACGACCCCCGAGGAGTGGGGCCGGATCGCGTCCCCGGCTAGGCCGGGTCGGGCGACGAAGACGACGAAGCCGAGGCCGACAGCTCGACCACGCCGGCCCCGGTCCCGCACCACCGGCAGGTGACCGACTCGACCACCTCGGAGAGCACGTCCTCTTCCTCGACGGTGAGCTCGCCCCCGACGGTGAAGTGGTGGAAGGCGCTGGTGCGCCGGGACGACACCACCGTGAACCTGGTCAGATTGCCGCACGACGTGCAGCGGTATCGGCGGGTCGACATCGCCGCCAACACTAGATCCCGAACATCCTTCGGTAACGTGTCCCGTTCCCCACGACGCCGGCCGCAGGAGGCCCCAACTGCGCCCCCGACAACTCCTCGATCGCACCGCCTCGGGCAATCCCCTACCCGAAGGCACGCTGCCCGTGGGCGCCGGGCTGCTGGTGCAAGGCCTCGGTGCCTACGTCTTCCTCGTCGTGAGCGCCCGGGCCCTCGGCCCCCAGCGCTACTCGGCCCTCACCGTCCTCTGGACCCTCGTCTTCTTCGCCGCCCCCGGCTTCCTCTTCCCGATCGAGCAAGAGGTCAGCCGGGCCGTCAGCGCCCGGCGGGCCATGGGCGTCGGCGGCGGCCCGGTGATCAAGCGGGCCGCCATCCTCGGGGGCGGCTTGGCCGTCGCCCTCATGGTCGTGTCGGTCGCGGTCCGCAAGCCGATCCTCGAGCACCTTTTCGACCACCAGGGACTGCTGCTCGTGGCCCTCGTCGTCGCCCTCCCCGCCTACGCCGCCATCCACCTCTCCAGGGGCGCGCTCTCCGGCAGCGAACGGTTCGTGGCCTACGGCAGCGTCCTCGGCCTCGAAGGGGCGGTCCGGGTCGTGGCCTCCGTCATCCTCGTCGTCGCCGGCGTCCACTCGGCCGGCGCCTTCGGCCTCCTCGTCGCCCTCGGCCCGGCGGTGGCCGTCGCCCTCGTCCTGTCCAGGCAACGCAACCTCCTCGAACCGGGCCCGGAAGCGCCGTGGTCGGAGTTGTCGGAAGCCCTCGGCTGGCTGCTCCTCGGCGCCGTCCTGGCCCAGGCGTTCGTCAACGCCAGCGTGCCCCTCGTCAAGATCCTCGCCCCCGACAACCAGAAGGAGATCGCCGGCCAGTTCCAGGCCGGCCTCATCATCTCCCGCGTCCCCCTCTTCCTCTTCCAGGCGGTCCAGGCCGCGCTGCTGCCGAAGCTCGCCGGCCTGGCGGCCAAGGGCAAGATCGCCGACTTCCGCACCGGCCTCCGCCGGCTGGTGATCGTGGTCGTCGCCGTCGGCGTCCTCGCCACCCTCGGTGCCTGGGTCGTGGGCCCGTTCGCCCTGCGCACCCTCTTCGGCGCCAAGTTCAACCAACTCGGCCACGCCGACCTCGGCTACCTCGCGCTCGGCGGCGCCGCCTTCATGCTGTCGACCGCGCTGTCCCAGGCGCTCATCGCCCTCAAGGGTTACGCCCGCGTCGCCGTCGGTTGGTTCGTGGCCATCGTCGTGTTCGGCGCCGTGGTCGCCCTGCTCAACGGCCTGCTCTTCCGGGTCGAGATCGCCCTCGTCAGCGGCGCCATCGTCAGCGTGGTGGCCATGGCACTGCAGCTCCGCTCGCAGATGCGCAGCGGCGTACCCGACACCGCCGGACCCCTCATTGAGGCGGTCACGCCGGAGCACGAGATCATCGAGCCGTAGCGGCCAGGAACCTCTCGTAGCGGGTGAGGACGTCGTCCCACCGGTAGTTCGCCTCGACGTAGGCCCGCCCGGCCGCGCCCAACCGCGCCGCCACCGACGGGTCGTCGACCAGGAGATCGAGCGCGGCCTCGAACTCGCGGTACCCCCGGTACGGCAAGCCGCCCCCGCTGCGCCGCGCCTGGCCGGCGAGCACGTCGCAGTAGCCCTGCACCAACGCCGGTTTCCCGTGGGCCCAGGCCTCGACCAGCATCAGCGAGAAGCTCTCGAAGTACGACGGCTGCACCAGCGCGAACGAACCCGCCAGCGCGGCATCACGCACGCCGTCGTCGACCCAACCGGTGACGACGACGTCGGGGTGGGGCGCCACCGGCTGGATCGGCTGGCCCACCAGCACCAGCTTCAACGGTCCGGGGTTCGAGGCCTTGTAGGCGGTGAAGAAGGCGTAGAGCTCGTCGGTCCCCTTGTGCGGATCGAGCCGCCCCACGAACACGAGGTAGGGATCGTCGCCGAGCCCGTGCGACGAACGGAACGCCGCGACCGACGCCGGCGGCACCCCGACGTCGAGCTCGACACCGATGCCCGTCGTCACCGACGGCCGCCGCACGCGGAAGCGCCGGGCCACCAACGCCTCCTCCTCGGGCGTGAGGAACCCGAACGCGTGGGGCAGGCGGAACATCGAGTCGAACAGGGCGAGGTACAACGGCGGCTCGTCGTGGGCCGTGGGGTGCAACACCGTCGGCACCATGCCGGACGCCACCGGCAACCCGGCCCACGTCGACCAGTAGAGATAGGTGAAGAACACGGCCACGTCGAAGCCGCCCGCGTTCGACGCCAGCCACGACGGCAACGAGTCGAGGTGGGGGCCCTGCAGGTCCATCCACGTGCGTTGCAGGTACATCGGCGTGGGCCGGTAGCCGGCGTTGACCCGCACGTTCAACGGGTTGAACAACTCGTTGTCGCGAGGGCGACTCACCGGCAGGCGGCACACGGTCACGCCGTCGATCACCGACTCCCCCGGCGGGTAGTGGTTGGCCCAGTCGACGTAGCTGATGGCGCAGCTCGTCACCACCGTCACCTCGTGGCCGCGGGCGGCCAGGCGTGTGGCGAACTCGCGGCAGAACGCCTCGGCCCCGCCGAACACCTCCGAGCCGTACCGCTGGGCGACGAAGAGGAGCTTCACCGTCAGACCACGCTCAGCAGGTGGTCGAGCAAGGCCGCCCTGGCCACGTCGGGATCGAAGACCTCCAACCGCTTGCGGCCACGGGCCACCAACGTCGAACGCAAGGAGGCGTCGCCCAGCACCTCGGCCATCGCTTCGGCCATGAGGATGGGGTCGTCCTCGGGTGGCAGCAACACGCCGGCGTCACCCATCGTCTCGGGGATGGCAGCGTGCGCACGGGCGATCGTCGGCACGTCGAAGGCGAACGACTCGATCAACGGCACCAGGAACCCCTCGTGCTCGCTGGCGCTTACGAACAGGTCGGCCCGGCGGAAGTGGGCGGCCCACGCCGGGTCCGACAACGACCCGCGGAACGACGCCGCCCCCAGGTTGAGCTCGCGACGGAACAGCTCCAACGCTTCGGCGTAGCCGGGCAGGCGGTTGGTGCCGACCATCAGCAGGTGGGCGTCGGGCACGAGGTACGTGACCAGCACGTGGAACGCCTTGAGCAACAGGTCGGGCCGTTTGTGGGGCAGCAGTTGGCCGACGAACAGCAGCACGGGGCCTTCGATGCGGTCGAGCCACTCGACCATCTGCGGTTCTGGCTCGATCTGTCGCAGCCGGTCGACGTCGATGATCAAGCGGGCCACCCGCACGTCGCGATACCCGAGCTCGATGAGCTCGTCGGCGTTGAACTGCGAGTCGGCCAGGGCCAGCACGGCCCGGTCGCGCAACGCCGCCAGCTCCTGGCGCCCGGCTTCGAGCAGGCCGGCGAAGGCCGGGTCGTAGGGAAGGAACGGGGCCGCGGGCGAGATGTTGTGATACACGAGCACGAGCCTCTCGGGCCGCTCGCTGATGAACGAATACACGTGGGGCTCGCCGATCGACGCGTGGAACAGCAACAGGTCGTTCGGAGTCCAGTTGGCGCGGTGGCGGTCGTAGTCGTCGAGGCGCCTGACCTGGTCGGCCAGGTCGGGGTGGATGTAGCGGGCGAACACCTCACTGGGGCCCACCTGGCGCAGCAGCTTGCGCAGCTCGAGCGCCGAGTTGGTGATGGCGTCGCCCGGGCTGGCGGTCACCAGCACCTGGTGGATCTGCATCAGCGGGTGGCGATGATGGCGTAGTCCTGCGGGCCGAAGAGGATGCGGTTCACCCGCTCGGCGTTGGTGTCGACCGGTTCCAGCGACTCGTCGGGCGAAGGCAGCGAGCGCCACTCGATGGCGATCTGGCCGAAGCCGGCCTCCTTCAGCAGGAAGTCGAGGTACGCCGGGTGTACCGGCTTGTCGTGGGTCGGGTCGGCGTAGAACGCGTGGGAGAAGACGTACAGCGACTGCGGGTTGACGGTCTCGATGAGGATCCTGCCGCCCGGCCGCAGCTTCTCGGCCGCCAGGCGGACGACGTCGGCGCGGTCGCCGGCGGTCAGGTGCTCGATCACCTGGACGAGGGCGATGCCACCGAGCGAACCGGAAGGCGCGCCGGCCAACCACTCCACCGCGTCGCCGTGGATGACCTCGAGGCCGCGTGCCATCCCGGCCTTCACCAGCTCGGGGTCGAGCTCGACGCCGGTGGCGGCGATGCCCCGCTTGCCCAGCAACTCGAGGAACTCCCCCCGACCGCACCCGAGGTCGACCACCGGGTCGCAACCGTCGAACCGGGCGGCCAGGTCGTCGTAGCGCGCCAGCAACTCCGAACGGCTGCCCCGGAACTCGTCTTCGAAGCGCTCGTTCGGGTACCACGGCTCGAAGCGGCGGGCCGCCTCGGCAGCCTCCAAACGCTCGAGCCGCCGGCGCAGGTCGGCCAGGCCCACGATGCTGTCGGCCGGCAGTCGTTCGAAGTCGGCCAGCCGTTCGACGATGCCGTCGACCTGGCCGAGGAGCTCGGCGTGTACGTGGCTGTTGGGGTGTTCGAGGACGACGACGACCTCACGCAGCACGTCCCGCATGGCCTCGGCGTAGCGGTGCATCTGTTCGAGGATGCCGGCCGTCTGGCGCGACACCATCTTCCCGATCGAGCGGTGCAGCGCGGTGCCGCCGGGAAGGCCGCTCTCGTAGACGATGTGGGCCGGGCTGAAGCCCATGGCCTCGTCGAGCTCGCTCAGGCGCTGGCGGAGCTGGTCGTAGTCGTAGGGGCTGGGGCGGTGGGCGGCGATGCGTTCGAAGTGGGCGTCGAGGTCGGCCTCGAGGTCGGCGGGGTACAGGCCCCGACCCCGGCGCTCCTCGACCCGATCGCGGAGGCGCTTGATGAGGTCGTCGATGGCGGTCGGGGAATCCACGAGGCGAGCAGCCTAGTGGTGGAGGCCCGCCGATCTCAGACCACGGGCGCGGCCGGCGACACCCCGATGCCGAGGCCGGCGGCGGCGTCGTAGAGGACGGCGTCGAGGAGGCTCACGTCGGTGAGCCGGAAGGCGACGGTGCGGCCGTCGGGCGACGGGCCCCCGGGCGCGTCGGACGTGACCTGGACGACGGAGCGACCGGGCGGCACCTGCACCCGCAGCGCGACGGCCTCGGTCCCGCTCGGCACCCGCACGGTCTCGGCGCCGGCGGTAAGGGTGAGCGGGCCGGGCCTGAGGGCGTCGACGTTGGCCCGCAGCACCATCGTCCTCGCGACCGGCAACGGGTTGTCGAGCACCAGGTCGGCGGGCCCCGCGGCCCAGTACCAGAGGTGGCGGTCGTCGATCTCGCGCGGGTAGAAGCCGGGCCCGAAGGTCGCCCGCACCGGCGCGAGGACCGCCCGCCGCAGCGGGGCGTCGTCGAAGCGCGAGTGCAACTCGGCCACCGACACGAAGGCGAAGGCGCCGTCGCCGCTTCGACGGGCAGGCGATCCCGCGGCGGTGGCCAGCGCCGACTCCACCTCGGTCGCGGTCGAGGGGTAGCCCCGCCGGTCGAGCCAGATGCCGTCGAAGCCGGCGGCGGCCGCGGCCACGGCGGCGACGGGCGCGGGCGCGCCCACCAGCCCGCCCTGCCAGTCGGTCTCCCGGTCGCGCACGGACCCATAGCTGAATCGCAACCGGTCGGCGTGGAGGTAGGCCCGCAGCGGTTCGTAGTCGAGCATCCCCCGGAAGGGCCCGTTCTCCGGGAAGCTCAGGTACGGCAGTTGCAGGACGGCCGCGCCCGGCGGCAGCTCGCGCTCGATCGACGCCACGAAGGCCTCGTCGCTGTCCCACCCTTGCTGCACGGTCGTGCGGGTGCGGGTCACGGCGAACGCCGGCGAGGTCTGGTCGAGCACACCGACGAGGCCGACCGCGACCATGCCGACCGCGACCAGCGCCCGTGGCTGCACCCGCTCCCGCAGGAAGTCGACGCACCAGCCGACGGCGGCCAGGGCGAAGAAGGCGATGAAGATCGAGAGCCGGTTCCACGCCCGCAGCGGGCTGCCGACGACGAAGGCGAGCACGGCCGCACCCCCGCCGGTGGTGGCGATGAGGAAGGCGGCCACGGCCAGCACCGCGAAATGGCGCAGATCGGGCGCGGCCCCATCGACGTCGGCGTCGGCGGAGGCGGCCCGTCGGCGCACCAACGCCACCAGGGCCACGCCGAGCAGTAACACGAATCCGGCCGAGGCCACCAGGCCGAGCGCGGGCGAGCCCGCCTCCATCGGCCCGCCGAGCAACGGCGTGGCCGCGTCCACCTTGTCGCCCAGCGCGCCGACGCGGTGTTGCGAGATCGGCAACAACAGGTCGACCATGCGCAGCCCGAAGGCCATCGTCTCGTGCAGGCCGCGCTGGCCCACGGTCGGGTTGGTCCCGTGCTGGACCCGGTACCAGACGTTCGGCGCCAGGTTGAGGAGGAACACCGCCACGATCGCCGCCGACGCGGCCGCGCCGCGCGCCAGGTCGCGCCACCGCAAGGTCGCCCCGAAACGCACCAGCGCGGCGACGGCGAGCAGCATGGCCGCGAACACCGGGTAGTACTGCACCGAGCAACCCACGAGCACGACCGTCGCGACCGTGAACCCCAGGTGCAGGCGGCGCCCGGTGAGCACGTCGACCACCAGCGCGCACGCCATCGGGATGGCGGCGTACGACGCCAGGAACAGGTGGTACTCACCCCTGATGAAGTGGTACGGCGCCAGCGAGTAGAGCACCGCCAGCAGGGTCGCGGTCGGGCGCGACATCCCGATGCGGCGGAAGCCGAGCCACCCCGCGATCGCGACCGCGGGGAACGTCATCAAGAAGAAGACGTTGACCACCGTGGCCCAGTCGCCAAACCCCCAGCCGAGGACTTTCATGGTGGCCATCGAGAGGTTGTCCCAGAACGGGAAGTCGTGCAGCTCCTGGCCGAAGGGCGCGCCCACGCCGGGGTTGCGCAGCACCCACCCATGGTCGAGGGTGCCCTTGATCGCCATGGCGTTCAGGTAGGCGTCGCCGGTGTAGGCGTAGGGCAGGCCGAGGGGGAAGCGCCACGCCCGCAGCACGGCCACGGCGATCCCGGTCGAGAGGGCGGTGGCCGCGGCCAACCAACCGGCCGAGGCGCGCCGCTGAACCCGATCCTGCGACGCCGCCACGACGCCGGATCGTAGGCGACGGCCACCCGGTAGTACGGTTCGGCGGACCGAAATGGCTCCCTCCACCCTCATCCTGCTTCCTACCTATCAGGAAGCGGACAACATCGGTGTGGTGCTCCCCAAGCTGCGGGAGGCCGTGCCCGACGCGCACGTGCTCGTGCTCGACGACAACAGCCCCGACGGCACCGCCGACCTGGCCGAGGAATGCGGCCGTTCGTTGGGGAACGTCGAGGTGCTGCGGCGGCCGACCAAGGAGGGGCTCGGCGCGGCCTACCGCGCCGGTATGCAATGGGGCCTCGACCGCGGCTTCGACGTCATCGTCCAGATGGACGCCGACCTCTCCCACGACCCGCACGAGCTGCCGTCGTTGCTGGCCGCGTTGGACGACGACGTCGACTTCGTCATCGGCTCGCGCTACGTGCCCGGCGGCTCGATCCCCGACTGGCCCGCGCACCGCCGCCTCCTGTCGAAGTACGGCAACCTCTACGTGCGCTTGGTCCTGGGCCTGCAGGTCCACGACGCCACCACCGGCTACCGGGTGTGGCGGGCGGCCACGTTGAAGAACGCCGGCATCGCCCGCACCACGGCCGAGGGCTACAGCTTCATGATCGAGTCGAACTACCTCGTGTCGCTGGCGGGCCACCGGGTGGTCGAGGTGCCGATCCGCTTCCTCGACCGGGTGCGGGGGCAGTCGAAGATGTCGGGGCGCATCATCGTCGAGGCCTTGGGCCTGGTGACGTGGTGGGGGCTCCGGGATCGCGTGCTCAAGCGAGCACGCCGACGCTCCTGAACGCCACCGCGACCTCTTCCCTGTCGACCTTCTGCTCGGGCTCGACGACCGCCCATACGCCTCGTTGGTGGACCTGGTACGGGATCTGCTTGCCGTCGAAGAGTTGCTTCATGGCGCCGAGCTGGGGCGTGTCGGCCAGCACGATGACGGCCGCGGGTTCTGGCGCGGTGCGGACCTCGTCGGCGTAGGGCTTGTAGCGGCTCACGTGCCAGTGGGCGGGGTCGACGATGGTGTGCTGCCCGGTCTCGAAGGTGGTCCGGTACGCGACCCAATAGAACGAGTACGCGTGGCGTATGTGGCGCTGTTCCAGCAGTGCCGTCAGGTCGCCGAAGTCGGCGGGGACGGTCGCTTGGGGGCCGCCCGACATCAGGGTCGTGTGGTGGGTGTCCATGGCGTGGAGGCCGGCGGCGCTGCAGGCGACGGTGACGGCGATGGCGGCCGCGCCGAGCGCCTTCGGCCGTTGGGTGAGGGCGCCGATGGCGAGGGCGAGGACGGGCACGACGAAGAGGAGGTAGCGGGGCTGGACGCTGGCGCCTGGCTGGCCGCCCTGGGGCGAGAGGCCGTAGAGGAGGGCGTAGCCGACGACGATGGCGACGATCGCCCGCGTGCCCCTCGCATCGCGGGCGGCTTGGACGGCGAGGGCGACGGTGGCGGCGATGGCGATGACGGCGAAGACCGTGGCCGGAATGATCCATTGCTCGGTCACCGGCTGCCTGGCGCCGACGGCGATCGGGAGCTGGCGGCAGAAGAGCTGGACCCGTTCCGTGTAGGGCAGGTAGACGTCGACGCCCGGCACGTGGAGGGTGCTCCAGTGGTTGCGCACCGAGTACACGAGCCAGGGCGCGGCGCCGACGACGGCGAACGGTATTGCGGTTGCGACCTTCTTGACGTTGGCGAGCATCGCCTTGGCGAAGACGATTCCGGTGGGCACGAGGAGGAACGCCGTCTGCGGGTTCGACCACACCGCGGCGCCGGCAGCCAGGCCGAAGGCGACCGGCCACCACGTGGGCACGTCGTCGCCCTCGTCCCTGAGCCGGAGCAACAGGAGGACGACGGCGAGGGCCAGGCACAGCGCGCCGTAGTAGATGTTGAGCTTCGTCGACCACCAGGTGAAGAAGCACGACATCGTCCAGAACGCCGCGGCACCGATGGTGGCCGCGGGCTCGCCGACCAGGCGGCGGCCGACCCGCCACGTGAGGATCGCGGCCAGGCCCGCGATGACGAGGAGCACGAGCCGTTCGAGGACGACGCTCGGGCCGAAGACCCGGAAGAGGGGCGCGGCCACCAGGGCTTCGATGGTGCCGCCGTAGGCCTGGCCCCAGAACATCACGTCGAGGGTGCCGTGGCCGGCCCGGGTGGCGATGAGGCCGAGGACGGCTTCGTCGGAGTCGGTGGCCCGCAGGCTGCTCGTCAGCACGTACAGCCTGAGGGCGAGCCCGGCGACCGCCGCCGCAGCCGCCACCGCCTTGGTGGTCCTGGTCATTGGGGGGACATTCTGCGTGTCGCCGGCCGACCCACCGCGCCCATCGCCGGCCCCGCCTCGCCTTCATTGGTCGTTTTTGGTCGCCAAATGCGACCGATGAAGCGGTTCTGGCGACCCAAAACGACCAATGAAGAACCGGGTTTGCGAACGTATGTTCGCTAGGGTTTCTGGGTGCTCGACCTGGCGACGCCGCTGTGCGAGGTGACGTTCGTGGTGCTCGACCTGGAGACCACCGGCTTGTCGCCGTCGGGGGCGGCCATCACCGAGTTGGGCGCGGCCAAGTTCAGGGGCGGCGAGTGCCTGGGCACGTTCCAGACGCTCGTCAACCCCGGCGCCGACCTGTCGCCCTCGATCGTGTACCTGACCGGTATCACCGCGGCCATGGTGGCGCCGGCGCCGGCCATCGAGTCGGCCCTGCCGGCGTTCTCGGAGTGGATCGGCGTCGGGTCGGTGATCGTGGGCCACAACGTGCGCTTCGACCTCGGCTTCCTCGAGGCCAACCTCGACCGCCTCGGCTACGCGGGCATGGTCAACCTGTTCGTCGACACGTGCGTGCTGGCCCGGCGGTTGGTGCGGGACGAGGTCGTCAACTGCAAGCTGGCCACGCTGGCCGCCCACTTCCGCACCGTCGCCGACCCGTGCCACCGTGCGCTGGACGACGCTTCGGCCACGGCCGAGGTCTTCCATGCCCTGCTCGAACGGGTGGGCACCCTCGGCGTCACCGGCCTCGACGACCTGCTCGCCCTGCCGCTGACCGCGGCCCACCCGTCGGCGGCCAAGCTCCGCTGGGTCGGCCGCCTCCCCCGCTCGCCCGGCGTGTTCGTGTTCCGCGACCTGCACGGCGACGTCATCCACGTCGGCTCGGCCCCCGACCTCCGGGGCCACGTGCGCTCGTACTTCGCCTCCCGCGACCGCCGCCGCATCGGCCCCATGCTCAGGGAAGCCGCCTCCCTCGACCACGTGGTGTGCGCCGACCTCGACGAGGCCACCGCGCTGGCGGCAACGGTAGGATCGAGGGCGTGACCTACGTCCTGCTCGTGCTGGTGTTCGCACTCGGGCTGCCGGCGGTCGCGGCCGTGGGCGGGATGCACGTGCTGACGGTGAAGAACCGGGTCGTGGCCGGGCGCAGGGGCATCGCCCCGAGGCGGTGGCTGGTGTCGCCGAGGCACGCGGCCAGGTTGCACCGGCGGCTGCGGGCGACCATGCAAGCCGCGAGGTTGGCCATCGCCAACCCCGACCCGCAGGACGACGGCCTCGGCCTCGGCGACATCGTCCGCGAGCTCGAGACGAGGGCGATGGAGCTCGACGCCCAACTGGTGATCGCCGACCACGCGGCCCCGACGGCCAGGCGGCGGATGCTGCGCGAGCTCCAAGCCGAGGCCACCGCCGTCGAGAGCCTCGTCGAGCGGGTCATCCGTATGCGCCGGGCCTGGACCGGCGGCCAGCCGTCAGAGCGCGGCCTCGGCGCGGTGAGGGAACGCCTCGCCCTCCTCGAGTCGGCCCTGCGCGAGCTCGACGGCCTCGAGGTGCGTCCATTGCTGAGTTCTCTGCCACATGTGGCAGACAAGTCAGCAATGGACGACTAGGCGGCCTTCGCCGACGCCTCCACCAGCCGCTCGAGCACCGAGGCGGCGGCGCCGGATGCGATCGAGGCAATAGCCAGCTCGAAGCCGGCGGGCAGGTCGTCGGCCAGGCCCGCGACCACGATGCCGGCGGCGGCGTTCAACAACACGATGTCGCGGTGGGGTCCGGTGCCGCCGTCGAGGATGCGCACCGCCAGCTCGGCGTTCCGCACGGCGTCGCCGCCGTCGAACGACCCGGGCGCGGCTACGTCGAGGCCGAGCATCACCGGATCGACGACGAACGTCCGGGTCTCGCCGTCGCGCAACTGGAGCACGGTCGACGTCGTGGTCGTGGTCAGCTCGTCGAGCCCGTCGTGGCCGTACACCACCATGGCGTCGGTGGCCCCGTTGGTGGCCAGCACGCCGAGCATCTTCTCGGCCAGCGCCGGGTTGCTCACGCCGATGATCTGGCGCCGCGGCCTGGCCGGGTTCGACAGCGGGTTCACGAAGTTGAACACCGTGGGGATGCCGAGCTCCTTGCGCACCGGCCCGGCGTGGCGGGCCGCGGGGTGGAAGAGGGGTGCGAAGCAGAACCCCATGCCGGCGGCTTCGACGCAGGCGATCACTCCGTCCGCGCCCAACTCCACGGTCACGCCCAGGGCGGCCAGCACGTCGGCCGAGCTCGACGTGGCCGAAGCCGCCCGCCCGCCGTGCTTGGCGATGCGGGCCCCGGCCCCGGCCACCACGAACGAGGCGATGGTCGACACGTTGAACGCCGCCGTCCGCCGCTGCTCGCTGCCACCGGTGCCGCAGGTGTCGAGGATGTCGCCGGTGATCGGGAGGGGCGTGGCGAAGTCGAGCATCGTCCGCACCATGCCGGCCAGCTCCTCGACGGTCTCGCCCTTGGCGTGGAGGAGGGTGATGAAGGCGGCGATCTGGGCCGCAGTGGCGTTGCCGTCGAAGACTTCGGCCAGCGCGGCGGCCGCCTGGGTCGAGGTCAGGTCTTCGCGCCGCGACAGCGCGCCCAAGACCACCGGCCACCCGCCCAGGTCGGAGAGGGTCAGTCCCACCACAGGTCCCGGTCCAGCACACCCTTGGCGATCAGGCCGAGCTGCACCTGGGTCGTGCCCTCGACGATGGTGAGCTGCTTGGCGTCGCGGTAATACAGCTCGGTCATGTGGTCCTTCATGTAGCCGGCCGCGCCCAGCATCTGCAGCGAGACGTTCGACGCCTTGACCGCCAGCTCGGTGGCGTAGTACTTGGCCATCGAGAGGTAGGGCACCCACTCCTTGGTGAACTTGCCCTGGTCGGCGAGCCACGCCGAGCGGTAGGTCAAGAGGCGGGCGGCCTCGATCTCGGCGGCCAGCTTGGCGATCTCCCACTGGATGCCCTGGAAGTCGGCGATCGTCTTGTTGAAGGCCTCCCGCTGCTGCACGTACTCGGTGGCGTACATGAGGGCGCCCTCGGCCAGGCCGATGCCCCGGGCGGCCACGATCGGCCGCATCGAGTTGAGCCCGAGCATGGCCAGGCGGAAGCCGCCGACCTCGCCGATGACGTTCTCGGCGGGCACCCGCACGTCGTGGAGCAACAGCTCGCCGGTGTCGACGCCGCGGACGCCCATCTTGCGGTCGGTGGCACCGGGCTCGACGCCGTCCCACGCCCGCTCGACGATGAAGGCGGTGATCGAGTCGTGCTTGCGCTCGGTCACGTCGGCCGACGTCTTGGCGAAGATCGTGTACCAGTCGGCCTGGAGGACGCCCGACATCCAGCACTTCGTGCCGTTGAGTATCCACCCGCCGGCGCCGTCGGACACGGCCTTGGTGCGCATACCCATCACGTCGCTGCCGGCCTGGGGCTCGGACAGGCCGAAGGCGGAGCGCTGGCTGCCGTCGGCGATCGGCGTGAGGTACTTGTGCTTCTGGTCCTCGCTGCCGGCAATCATGACCGGCCCCGTGGGCAGGCGGGTGAGGAGGAGCATGAGCGCGGCGGTGTTCGAATACTTGGCGATCTCCTCGATGGCGATAGTGAGGCCGAGGATGCCGGCACCGCCGCCGCCGTACTCGGTGGGGATACACAGGCCGAGCAGGCCGGCGTCGCGGAAGACCTCGAACAGGTCCTGCGGGTACTCACCCGTCTCGTCGATCTCCCGGGCCCGGGGCTTCACCTTGTCCTGGGCGATTCGCCGGCACGTGGCCTGCAGGTCGGCGAGTTCGTCGGTGAGGTCGAAATCCATGGGGTGAGAAGCTACTGCCCGATGACCGACGACTCCCCGAGGCCGACGCCGGCGCCGCTCGTGGGCGTCGTGGTTGTGAACTACCACTCCCCCGAGTTGACGATCGGTTGCCTCGAACGGCTGCGGGCGGCCACCTCGTCGTGGCCCGCCGACCGCCTGCGGGTCGTGGTGGTCGACAACGGTTCCGGGCCCGGGTTCGCCTCTGACCTCGCTACCCGGGCGCCGTGGGCCTTGCGCATCGAGGCCGGCGCCAACCTCGGCTTCGGCGGCGCCTGCAACCTCGGCATCGCCGCCCTCGCCGAGTGCGAGCACATCGTCCTCCTCAACAACGACGCCACCCCCGAGCCGGGCTGGCTCGAGCCGCTCGTCGAGGCCATCGAGGCCGACCCCCGGGTGGGTGCGGCCACGCCCAAGGTGTTGCTCGAAGGCCGCTTCCTCCGGCTCACGATCGACGCGCCCACGACCCGCCGGCGCGGCGCCGACCCCCGCGACCTCGGCGTCCAGCTCTGCGGCGCTCGGGTGGGAGGCATCGACGTGTCCGCCGGCGTCGAGTTGGTGGGCGGCTTCTGGGGGTGGGAGGTCGACGCCACCACCATCGGCGGGGCGTTCGCCTGGACGGGCAACGGCGGCTCTGACGCGATGGCCCTCGTCCCCGTGCCCGACGGCGTGGGCGGTGACGCCCGCCTCGAGATCCGCCTGGCCTCGGCGTTGCAGCCGGTCGTGGCCAAGCTCGGCCTCGGCGTCGGTGGTGTCGCCGTGGCCGTCACCGCCGGCGAGCAACCGGCGTGGTTCGACGTCGGGCCGGCGGCGCCCGCCTACGACGTCGTCAACAACACCGGCACCGTGCTCCTGGCCGACGGCGCTTCCGCCGACCGTGGTTACCTCGAGGTCGACGACGGCCGCTACGACTCGCCTGGCGACGTCTTCGGTTGGTCGGGCACGGCCGTGCTGCTGTCACGGCGATACCTCGACGATGCCGGGCCGTTCGACGAACGCTTCTTCCTTTACTACGAGGACGTCGACCTGTCGTGGCGGGGCCGCCTCCTCGGCTGGACCTACCGCTACGTCCCGGCCTCGGTCGTGCGCCACGCCCACTCGGCGACCACCGGCGGCAGCCGCTCGGCCCTCGTCCGCCACCTCGCCGACCGCAACCGCCTGCTCACGCTCACCAAGAACGCCCCCGCCGGCCTGGCCGCCGCCGCCGTCGCCGGCCTCGTCGCCGACCTCGGCCGGGCCGCCGGCCGTGACGTCGTCGCCCGCCTGGCCACCGGCCGCCGCCCGGTCACCCACCACGCCGTCGCCTCCGCCCGCGTGCTCGCCGCCTTCCTCACCCGCGCCCCCACCGCCCTCGCCGACCGTCGCCGCCTCCGCCGCCGGGCGGTGGTGTCCGACCGTCAACTGTTCACCAACGGGTGAATTGCTAGAAGGCCACCATCCGGCACCCGAGCGACGTGTTGGTACCGAGGTTGGCATTGGGATCTGGCGGGCCCGCGGCGGGCACGTTGACCGCGGTGGCGCAGATCGTGTGCGGGCCGGCGAGGGCCGGGAGCCGGTTGTCGAATCCGTGCTTGGTCCCGTAGTCGGGATAGTTGGCGGCCACGTCGTTGCGGTCGTAGTGCGCGACGGCGGCCACCGGCGTGAGCCCGTCGATGGTGATCGTGACCGGCACCGGTAGGTCGGTGTCGGGATCGATGGCCCAGCCCTGGGCATACACCGTGGCCACGTCGACCCGGCCCACGCCGTCGAAATAGCCGAAGGGATTGGGGTCCGGGTAGAAGTCGCGACACTGGTGGTCGAGGGGTTGGTCGGCTCCGGCGCCAACGTTGCCAGCGGTGATGCACACCTGATGGTTGCGGCCCGACGACATCGGGACGCGCAGCGTGAAGGCGTGGTTCGGGCCCCACTCGGGATAGAGCGAGCCGATGTCGTAGCGGTGGTCGCCGGCGGTGCCGCTGGTGGCCAGGACGCCGTCGACGTACACGTGGACCGGGATCGGCTTGGCCGTGTCGGGGTCGAGGGCCCAGCCCCGCACGGTCGCGCCGCCGGGCGCTCGGCTGATGCTGTCGAAGGAGCCGAACGGCTGGTGGTCGATGTGGATGCGGGCGCAGCCGATGCCCATGTTGTGGCCCACGCCGTAGTTGATGCCGTAGACGCAGACGTTGGGGTCGGTGGCCGCGGGGATGGGCACGTCGACGATGAACCCGTGGTTCGGGCCGTACGCGGGATAGGCCGAGCCGACATCGGAGCGATAGACGTCGGCGGTCCCCGACGCCGCCAGGGTGTCGTCGGCGTACACGTGGACCTGGATGGCCCCGGCGGTATCGGGATCGATGGCCCATCCCGCGACGCGCGCGCCCCCGGGGATGGCCACGATCCAGTCGTAGTTGCCGAACGGCACCGTGGTCACGGTCACGTCCTTGCATCCGAGGGAGGTGTCGCCGCCGGCCCCGTCGTTGAGCGCGGTGACGCACACGTGGTGCCCGCCGTTACCGAACCCGAACATCTGGTAGAAGCCGTGGTGGGCCCGTTCCTCGTTGGTGTTGCCTGGTGTCGACGGTTGGGTGTCGGCGACGTCCTGTCGCGGCATGTTGGCCGAGAACACCCCGACGAGACCGCCGTTGTCGTCGACCCTGATCGAGATCGGGCCCGGCGTGTCGTTGTCGAAGGCCCAGCCCGAGAGCTGGACGCCTTCGCCGAGGTCGGTGAGGCTGTCGTAGTTGCCCACCGGGGTGTGCGGTAGCGATCTGAACCCCAACGCGCCCGCGTAGTTCTCCTTCAGCGCCCTGGCATTGTCGGCCGGGTTGGGTTGACCCTCGGGCACGCCGGTGGCAAACGCGCCGTAGTTCGTGTTCGGGTCCGACCACTGGTCGATCCGGGGGCAGCCGGCGGGGCAGGACGACTGGTCGTCGTACGCCATGATCGTGCGGAACTGGCCGGCGGCGCTGACGAAACCGTGGTTGTAACCAGACTCCTGGTCGACGCGCCAGTCGTGGCGCAAGCCGAGGAGGTGGCCCATCTCGTGGGCCATCGTGTACGAGCAGTGGCTGGGGTCGGCGTTCACGACCGCGAAGGCCGTGCCCGCGCTGGCGCCGACGGTGGCCGCAATGCCGCAGTAGCCGGCGTAGCCGTAGCCGGCCAACACCACCAGGTCGGCGCCATAGGTGTCGCGCATTGCGGACACCCCTGGCACCTTGTCGTCGACCAAGTCGCGCCGATCTTGGTCAATATCGTCGGTGTGCTCGGTGTAGTCGACCTGGGCGGCGTGGGCCAAGCGGAAATGGAAGGGCACCTGGCTGGTGTCGTTGGCCATGTTGGCCTGGGCCAACTGGTTGTTGATCTCCTTGCCGATCTCCGAGCGGGCCGTGACCGCGGCCAGGGTGTAGACGACCAGCACGTCGATGGTGGCCGTGCCCGTCACCACGGCGCCGCCGGTGCCCTGGGCCACCGACTGCCCCGGGGGCAGCAGCGGGAGCGGCAGGCTCTGGCCGGGCTCGTCGCCGGTTTGGGGTGGGCCGTCGTGGGTGCCCTTGTCGTCCATGGCCCGCTGGTCGACCTCGACGATCGAGTACACGGCCCCGGCGGCGGTGTCGAGGCGGTAGCGGTGGAGGCCGTCCCAGAACTCGCCGAGCACGCTGTCGGTCAGTCCGCGGGCGGCCTCGGCGGCAGTCGGGTGGTAATAGGTGACGACCGCGCTCTGGGGGAACCCGCTGGCCCCGATGGCGGCCCCGCCCCAGGAGAACCCGTCGGGCCGCGTCTCGAACAGGGTGGCCGGCACGATGACGGTGGTGTCGGCGAAGAGCTCAAAGCGCACGGTCGTCGAGCGGTCGGCGGCCGCGGCCGCGAGGGTCTGGCGCAGCACGCCCAGCGCGGGGGTGACGAAGCGCTCCCGGCGGGCCGCCAGCGCCGGCGCCGGCCGCGTGGCCGGGGCCATCGCCGGCAGGAGCATCCCGCCCGACGTGCCCACCGGCGCAGGAGCGATCGCGCCCGCCGCCGGCAACCCCACGGCCAAGGCCATGACGACGACCAGCAGGACGGCCGAAAGCCGGAACCGCGGGCATGAACGTGCGACGCCACCCATCAGGATCGATCCCCCATAAACACAGGCCCCGCCTACGCCTGGGGCGCCAACGGTCCACACAATACGTGGGATGGTTGGCAAATACTAGGGGTTCAACCGGAAATCTTTGGGTGTCCCCTCCGCCGCCTCACACCCGCCCCACCCGTGATTGCGCACAGCGACACGATGGCGAGCAGGCCCGGCCATCGGATTTCCCGCTGAGGTTCGTCGGCGCCAGTCGGGCCTACCGCCCGGTCCGCGGCGGCCTGTGGCCCCACGATCGTTGAGGGCGTGGACGTCGTGGAGCTCACGGGCATGGTCGAGCTCGTGACCACCGCGGTGCCCGGCCCGGCGGCAACCCGAGACCGGACCATGGTCGATGGCGACTCCGGCGCCGCGGTCATGGTCGATGGTTGAGCCGATGTCGGGGAAGCGACCTCCGACACCATGAATGGCAGCTTGCCCGCGGGCAACGTCATGTCCGAAGCCGTACACGAGGCACGGACCGTGTACTCCCCGGCCGGGGCGCTGGCCGGGACCGTGATGTCGCCGGCCCACGAGCCGTCGTCTGCAACCGGGAACTCGCGGGACCGCTGGTGGTACTCGTGGCCCGGCTCATTCGACACGCTGGCCAAGTACACGCTGGCGTACTCCCACGGTGTGCCGTAGTAGATGCAACCCGCGCCCCATACCTTGATCACCGTGGCCGGCGGACCTTCGGCCGGGCTCCGGTCGAACGTCGGGTGCTCGCCGCTGTCCCTGGTCGTCGAGGTCGTGGTCGGCACCTGCGCCCGCGCCACCCCCGCGCCGGCGCCGGCGCCGAGCACCGTCCCCACCAACGCCACCACCGCGATCGCGGCCCGCCGCCAGGGCCTCACGTTTCGGCTACTCCCGGCGCGCCGATATGGGTCTCATCGCGACTTGCGCAGCGCAAAGGTGGATGCCGCCTCCGTCGACGGCCGCACCGGTCGCCGACCGGCCCCACGACGCCTCCCGGACCGACCGAGCCTCACTACCGCCATCACCAGTGCGGCCGTCGACGGCACGGCCAACACCCAAACCCACAACGTCGCTGCCGGCCCCGCGCCACCGCCGCCGCTTTCCAGTGACGTGGCCGCTCGCCATCGGGCCCTCGACGCCCGCGGCGACAACGTCGTCGCTACGGCCTCGGCCACGGTTGTCGACGTCGTCACCAGCGGCGTGGTCGCCGCGGCCAGTGCGCGGGGCCGGCTCGTGGTCGACGGCGACTCCGGCGCCGCGGTCGTGGTCGTGGTCGATGGTTCAGCCGATGTCGGGGGAGCGACCTCCGACACCCTGAACGGCATGTCTCCCGCGGGCAGCACCATGTCAGACGCGTAGCAGTCGGCTCCGAGCTTGTAGGCCCCTGATGGTGCGCCGGCCGGCACTGGCACCTCCCCTTGCCACGAGCCGTCGTCCTTGATCGGGAACTTGCCAGAAAGCCGGTGGTATTCGTGCCCCGGCTCGTTGGACACGCTGGCCACAGAGACGCGGGCGTACTCCCACGGCGTGCCGTAGTAGATGCAGCCCGCGCCCCAGACCTGGATCACCGTGCCGGCCGGACCCTCGGCCGGGCTCCGGTCGAACGTCGGGTGCTCGCCGCTGTCCCTCGTCGTCGAGGTCGTCGTCGGCACCTGCGCCCGCGCCACCCCCGCACCGGCGCCGAGCACCGTCCCCGCCAACGCCACCACCGCGATCGCGGCCCGCCGCCAGGGCCTCATTTCTCTGCTGTCTTCCGGCGCGCCCATGTGGGTCTCATCGCGAGTTGTGCATCCCGAAGATGGGCGCCGCCTCCGCGGCCGCCGCCACCGGTCGTCGGCCGGCGCGGCGACGCCTCGGGGACCGAGCGAGCCTCGTGACCGCCATCACCAGGGCGGCCGTCGACGGCACGGCCAACACCCAAACCCACAACGTCGCCGCCCGCCCCGCGCCACCGCCGCCGCTTCCCAGTGACGTGGCCGCTCGCCACCGGCCACTCGACGCCGGCGGCGACAACGTCGTCGCTACGGCCTCGGCCACGGTTGTCGACGTCGTCACCAGCGGCGTGGTCGCCGCCGCCAGTGCGCGGGGCCGGCTCGTGGCCGACGGCGACCCCGGTGAGGGTGTCGTGGTGCTCGATGGCTCGGCCGACGTTGGGGGCACAACCTCGACTGCCGTGAATGGCAACCTGCCGGCGTCCAATCCCATGTCCGATGCCCAACATGTCGCCCGGAGGGTGTAGTCGCCGGACGGGGCGCTGGCCGGAATCATGATGTCGCCCGCCCACGAGCCATCGTCGGCAACCGGGAACTCCGGCGACCGCTGGTGGTACTCGTGGCCCGGCTCCTTCGATGCGCTGGCCAGAGACACACTTGCGACTTCCCACGGCTTGCCGTAGTAGATGCAACCCGCGCCCCAGACCTTGATCACCGTGCCGGGCGGACCCTCGGCCGGGCTCCGGTCGAACGTCGGGTGTTCGCCGCTGTCCCTCGTCGTCGAGGTCGTCGTCGGCACCTGCGCGCCGGCATCGGGCGGGACCAGTACCCCGAGCCCCAGCCCCAGCGATGCGACCACCGCCAGCGCCACCGCCGCCATGACCATCACGCCCCGCTGCCGCCGGGCGCCAAGCACCCGTCGCCCACCCACCATAGGAAGCTCCCCAGCTCCCGCAGCCGTCACCGGCCGCGGCGTTTCCGTCATCGGGAGTTCGACAGCCGGCATGGCATCACCTGCCAGTCGCTCGCCCACGCGCACACGATAGATGGTTTCGGCAGAATCTACCAGGAGCTGGAGCGCGAGGTCATCGCCTTCCGCCTGGCCAGGTGGCAGGTAGCCTCGGGCGCAGTATGGATGCCGACGGCGGGAAGTACGCCGCCCAGATCGACCTCGACAACGACAACGACAGCCACGTGCTGATGGTCCGATTGGTGGGGGGCGGCAAGCGGGTGCTCGACGTCGGTTGCTGGACCGGCGACATGGCCGTGTACCTCGCCGCCCAGAACACCGAGGTGGTCGGCATCGAGCGGGACGAACAGGCGGCCAACGGCGCGGCCGAACGCATCGCCCAGGGGGTCGTCGGCGACGTCGAGCAGGTCGACCTGCTCGACGCGCTCGGGCCCAAACCGTTCGACGTGGTCGTCTTCGGCGACGTCCTCGAGCATCTCGTCGACCCGGCGGCGACGTTGCGACGCATGAGGCCGGTCCTCGCGCCCGGCGGCTACGTCGTGGCATCGGTTCCGAACGTGGCCCACGGCTCGGTGCGGCTACGGCTGCTCGAGGGCAACTTCCGCTACACCGACGTCGGCCTCCTCGACCGCACCCACCTTCGCTTCTTCACCCGCGAAACGCTGCACGAGCTGTTCGAGGAAGCGGGCTTCGCGGTGGTGGAAACCCGTGAGACCACCATCGACCCGCTGCTGGCACCGGAGGCACCGCTCACCGACGCCGGCCTCGACCCTGCGGTGGTCGACCAGGTGCGGGCCGACCCCGAGGCCCACGTCTACCAGTTCGTCGTCAAAGCCGTCCCCGACGACGCCCACCATGCCATCCGCCAGCTCTACCGCCGCGAGCGGCAGCTCACCGAATCGGTCAACCGCCTCCGCAGGACGGCGCCGTTCCGCGACGATGCCAACGACACCGGACTCGTCCAGCTCTCGGTCGTTGGCGTCGGCCGTGACGCGCCCACGGCGTGGTGCCTCGCACTCCTGGAGCGCGAGGTCGACCGCCGGATGCCGGGCGCCACGGTGCTGGTGCTCTCGTCGGAAGATCGCTCGCCCGTCCACCTCCGGTGGTCCGACGCCGTCGTCTCCGCCGGCGGTCACCAGCTCCCCGACGAGCTGACGCGGGACGGCGCCGCCCTGACCCTCGACGTCGGCATCCACCCGATCGCCGGCATCGACCAGGACGCCGAGATGGCGGCACCGCTGTTCGGCCTTGCCCTCCTCGCCGGCCGCGCCTTGAAGGACGACGGCTCAACGGCACAGCTCCCGATGCTGCGGGTCCTCGAAGCCGTGCCCGCCGAGGGCGAGTACCTCGTCGTTGCCGTCGAGGGCGAGGTCGCGGATCGCGACGGGCTGGTCACGGTCGTGCGGCGGTTGGCCGAGGACGGGGTCGGGGTGGTCGTGCTGCCGCTAGGCCGCCCGAACGCCGGCCCGATGTCGCCCGACGAGCTGGCGGGGGCAGGGCTGGGCCAGGTGACGGTGATGCCGCACGATGCCTCGTTCGAGAGCGTGCTCGCCCTGCTCGACGGCGCCCACGGCGTCATCACCACCGACGACACGACCGCCGTGCTCGCCCTCGTCCTCGGACGGTCGCACGCGCTGCTGGCTGATGGCGGGGCGCCGGGCACGTTCCTGTCGGCCTTGGGCGGCGGCGTGGCCGCCACCACCGACGCCATCGAAGGCGCGCTCCAGCGCACCCAGGGCGGCGCCACCGAACCCGCGCGGCTCGGGCCGCTGCAGGCACGGGTCGACGACGCCCTCGACGCGCTGGTGGAGAGCCTCGTGGCCCTCGACCACGTGGGCCCGCATCCGCAGCCGGCACCGGCCGACGCCAACTACGTCGCCGTGCTCGAAGCCACCGTCGCCAGCCTGCAACGAAGGGCGGTGGCCGAGCGCGCCCGCATCGCCCGCGTCTTCGACAAGCTGCACTCCGACGCGCTGATGGACGAGCAGGGCCGCGCCCGCCAAGCGTTGTGGCAGGCGAAGTTCGAAGCCTTCGAGTCGACGGCCGAGAACTACCGCGAGGCCATCGTGGAGCTGCAGGAGCTCCTCCACCAGGCGACCCGGCCCGAGCCGACACCGAGGCCGCCCGCGGGCAGCCGGCTCCGCCCCAGGCGGGTCGCCGCCGGCATCGCGAGGCGACTCGGCCTGCGCCGGCAGTGAGCGCCGGTAGCTACGAGCAGATTCTCGTCGTCGGAGACCACCTGCCGGCCGCGGGAACCTGGGGCGCCGACCGCCGGGTGCTGCAACTGCTGTTCGACGTGCGGGCCCTCGTCCCCGGCACCCGCCTGGTCTACGCCGCCACCGAGGCCGCGCCCGACGACCACTGGCACGCATGGTCGGTTCCCGCGGGGGTGGAGGTCGTGGCCCCGCCGATCGAGTGGCCCGAATGGTTGGCCGGCGAGCGCTTCAACTTCAGCCTGGTCGTGCTCACCGGTCCCGCGTCGTCCCGGCGCCTGCTCGAGCCACTGCGGTCGGCGCAACCGCAAGCCCTCGTCCTCGGGCTGTTGTCACCACTGGCACCGCTCGTGGCCGGCGACGAGCGCCGTTTCGACCACCCGGAGGAACGAGCCGGCGCGCGGTGTGCGGCCGAACTGAGGAAGGCACGGGACGACGCCTTGCTGGCCCGCTTGGACGGCATCCTGTGCGCCGGCGACGGCGAACGAGCGCGCGTCGCCGCGCTGGCCGGTGCCATCCCCTCCTTCGCCTACCCCACCGGCGTGGAGCGCGACGACCACCCGCCCTTTGCCCGACGCACCGGCATCGTGTCGTGGGGCCGCTTCGGCGCCGAGCCAGGCGACCCCGACGAAGCCGCCACCCTCCTGGGCGAGGCCGTGCTCCGGCCGGTACTCGGCGTACTCGCCCCCGGCGTCGAGCTGGCGCTCCACCTCGAACATGCCCCGAGCGGGCTCACGGCCTACGACGCCCGCCCGCACGAGCTGCCGAACCGCCTGCGGAAGGCGGCGGTCCTCGTGGTTGCCCGCGAGTTCGGCGCGCCTACCGAGGCCGACGCCCTCGTGGCCGCGGCAGCAGACGCAGGAACTCCCGTGGTCGCCCTTCGCGGATCGGTCTCGGACGGCAGCCCCGCGATCCTCGCGGTCGACGCCGCCGACCTGGCCCGCGGAGCGGCCGCGCTGGCCACCGACCCCGCGACCTGGGACGGGGCCACAGCGCGACTCGACGCGTGGTCGGCGGCGCGGACCCGAGCCCACGCGCTCGACGCCCTCGGCCAAGCCCTCGTCGCCGCCGGCATCGCCGCCCGGCCCGGCGCGAGCCCGTTGCCTCTGCCGCCGGCGACAGCCGGGACGAGCACCGGCCCGCGAACCACCCAGCAGCAGGTCCAATCCCTCGGCTTCGCCGAACGCCGGCCGACCGTCCCGGCCTACGCCAGGGCCGACATCCCCCAGGACCAGCTCTGGCCCCACCTTCACTACGCCGCCTGGTACGAGGCCCACCCCCTCGGCGCAACCACCAAGGCCGACCTGGCCCGCCAGGCCTCGACCCTCCCGGCCACGCCATTGGTCAGCATCGTGATGCCGGTGTACAACACCGACCCCGAAGTGCTCGAGGCCGCGGTCGCGTCGGTGCTCGACCAGACATATCCCTTCTGGGAGCTGTGCGCCGTCGACGACGCGTCGACCGACGAGTACACGGTGGCCGCGCTCGCTGACCTGGCCACGCGCGACCGACGGATCAAGGTCGACCGGCTGGCCGAGAACGCCGGGATCGTCGGCGCGTCCAACGCCGCGCTGGCCATGGCCGCCGGCGACTTCATCGCCCTCCTCGACCACGACGACGTGCTCGTGCCCGAGGCGCTGTTCGAGGTCGTCAACCTGCTCAACGAGGAGCCCGATCTCGACTTCGTGTATTCCGACGAGGACAAGCTCGATCCCGACGACCGGCGTACGACCCCGTTCTTCAAGCCGAGCTGGTCGCCACACCTCCACCTCGGGGTCAACTACGTCACTCACTTCGCCGTCTACCGGCGAAGCCTGCTCGACCGCCTCGGCGGCTTCCGCGCCGGCTTCGACGGCAGCCAGGACTACGACCTCTCGCTGCGGGCGACCGAGGTGGCGAGGCGCGTCGGCCACGTGGCCAAGCCGATCTACGGATGGCGCATGGTGCCCGGCTCGGCCGCCGTCGCCCACGACGCCAAGCCCTACGCCCTCGACGCCGCCAGGCGCGCCCTCGGCGAAGCGCTGCAGCGGCGGGGCACACCTGGCCGCATCGAGCGCGGCCTCGTCCCGGGCACGTGGCGGCCGCGCTACGACGTGGTCGGCAACCCGCTCGTCTCGATCCTCATCCCGACGAGGAACGGCCGGCGGATGCTCGAGCACTGCATCGACTCGATCAACGAGTACACGACCTACCGCAACTACGAGCTCGTCGTCGTCGACAACGGTAGCGACGACCCCGAGACCCTCGACTACCTGCAGGGCCTGAAGGGGAGGGTCGTCCGCTATCCCTACCGCTTCAACTACGCCAGGCAGATGAACATGGCCGTCGACGAGGCCCACGGCGACCACGTGCTCTTCCTCAACAACGACATGGAGGTCATCACCCCGGGGTGGCTCGAGGCCATGGTCGAGGTGGCCCAGCACAGCCAGGTCGGCGCCGTCGGGGCCCGCCTCGTGCTGCCCTCGGGCCGCCCCCAACACGAGGGCGTGTTCATCGGCTTCGGCGGCGGCAGCGCCGGCAACGCCGACTTCGGCGACTACTTCGGCCTCGGCCGCATGATCCGCGACGCCACCGCGGTGACCGCGGCGTGCATGCTCATGCGCCTCGAAGCCTTCCACCGGGTGGGCGGTTTCGACGAGCGGTTGCGGGTGGCGTTCAACGACGTCGACCTCTGCCTCCGCTTGCGCCAGCGCGGCTACCAGATCGTCTACACGCCCTACGCCGAGCTCTACCACGCCGAGAGCGCGTCGCGGGGCAAGCTCCACCCCGAGGAGGACGAGGCCTTCTTCGTCCAGCGCTGGGGACCGCCCGGCGCGTTCCGCGATCCGTTCTACAACCCGAACCTCGACCCGGTCAGGCCCTTCCGCCTACGGCGATAGCACCCGGGCGTGAACGCTGACGATGTCGACCACGGGCGCGGCCAGTCGGGTCGCGGCCAGCGAACCGAACATCGGGCCGGTGCCCAGTGGGAACACGAGCCCACGTTCGTCGACCACGACACAACCGTCGTCGTTGGCCGGTGCGAAGGCCACGACCGGCCGACCGACGGCCACGCCGGCGACCTCGGCCATCGCACCAAAGGAGCGGATGGCGCCGTCGGCCTCGAGCACGCGGTAGCCCTCGCCGTCGTCGGCGGCCACCAGGTCGACGGCCGGGCCCGCGGGCTCGGGTAACCGGAGGCCGGGGACCGAGCCGTGGAACCCGGCGTCGCCGAAGGCATAGACGCCGCCGACCCGATCGAGGATCCAGTAGCCGGCCCCCGTCGGGGTCGAGGCCATGGCCACCGCACCCGCCGCCGGCACCGGTGGCGTGATGGCAGGGATCGATCCGTGAAAGGTCGCGGTCCCGAAGCAGAAGACGCCGCCGGCGGCGTCCAGGATACGGAAGCCGTCGCCCGCCGGCAGCCAGTCGATGTCGACCACGTCAGCCAGCGGTGGTCCGTCGCCCCGCATGGCCTCCGCATCGCCGGCGTCGCCGAAGCCGCTGACCCGCCCCGACGCCGTGACCGCGACATAGCCGTTGTCGTTGGCCGTGGCCGACAACGCCACCCAACCCGAACCCTCGATCGCTCCCGGCGCACCGTGGAAAGGCGCCTGGCCGAAGCTGAACACGCCGCCGTCCCGGCTCAACATCCGGTAGCCGACGCAGGCGGTCGACGCGCGGACGATCACGGCGGGCGATCATAGGCGGGCGCCAGGCGGGTACGATCGCCGGTCGTCATCCCCCGGAGAGACTGTGACCTTCACGCGAGACATAGTGATCATCGGTGGGTGCGGGCACGTGGGCCTGCCCCTCGGCATCGCCTTCGCCGACCGGGGCCTCACCGTCGCCCTCTACGACCTGAACGCCGATGCCGTCGGCCTCGTCAATGGCGGCTCGCTGCCGTTCGCGGAGCCGGGGGCGGCCGACGTCCTCGCACGCGTCGCCGGCGACAAGCTCGTCGCCTCCTCCGACCCGACGATCGTCGCCAGCGCCGAGCACGTGATCGTGGTCATCGGGACGCCGGTCGACGAGCACCTCAACCCCGACCCGCAAGCCGTCCCCCGCGCCATCGAGGAGCTCGCCCCCCACCTGCGCGACGGCCAGTCGTTGATCCTGCGGAGCACGCTCTACCCCGGCGTCACATCGCTCGTGGGCCGGCTGGTGCGCCGGCTCGGCCTCGACGTCGACGTGGCCTTCTGCCCGGAACGCATCGCCGAGGGCCGGGCCATGATCGAGCTGTACGAGCTGCCCCAGATCGTCGCCGGCACGACACCGGTGGCGGCGTCACGGGCGGGCAAGCTGTTCGGCAACCTCACCGACCACCTGGTGCCGCTCGAACCCGAGGAAGCCGAGCTGGCCAAGCTGTTCACCAACACCTGGCGCTACATCAAGTTCGCCACCGCCAACCAGCTCTACATGATCGCCAACGACTACGGCCTCGACTACGAACGCATCCGCGCCGGCCTGGCCGAGGACTATCCCCGGGCCATGGACCTGCCCCGCGCCGGATTCGCCGCCGGTCCCTGCCTGCTGAAGGACACCATGCAGCTCGCCGCCTTCAACAACAACAACTTCGTGCTCGGCCACGCGGCGATGATGGTGAACGAGGGGCTCCCGCTCTACGTCGTCTCCCGCATCGAGGCCGAGCGCGACCTCTCCGACCTCACCGTCGGCATCCTCGGCATGGCGTTCAAGAACGGCTCCGACGACATCCGCTCGAGCTTGAGCTACAAGCTCAGGCGCATCCTCCGCTTCAAGGCGCGGGACGTCGTCTGCACCGACCCGCTCGTCACCGTCGACCCTTCCTTGCTGCCCCTCGACGAGGTGCTTGCCCGGGCCGACCTGCTGATCGTGGGCGCGCCCCACGACGAGTACCGCGACCTCGTCACCCGAATACCGGTGGTCGACATCTGGGGCTTGCTCCGCACCGGTACCCGTGTATGACGGTTCGCGTCTCGATCGTCGTCACCGCCCACAACGAAGGCAAGGAGATCGTCACCTGCCTCGACCGCATCCTGGAGGTGGTCAAGCTCCCGTGTGAGGTCCTGGTCGTCTTCGACAGCGCCGACGACACCACTGCGCCCTTCGTCGAGGAGTACGCCGAGAAGGACACGCGGGTGAAGCCCACGCTCAACACCTACGGTCGCGGGCCCGCCCGAGCCATCCGCTTCGGGATGGACACGGCCGAGGCCGACGTCGTCGTGGTCACCATGGCCGACGGCTGCGACGACGCCCAGCAGATCGACCCGCTGGCCCGGCTCGTGGAGCGGGGCGTCGTCATCGCCGCGGCCTCGCGCTACTCACGGGGCGGACGCCAGATCGGTGGGCCGGTGCTGAAGGCCAACCTCTCACGGGCGGCGGGTAAGTCGTTGCACCTCCTGGCCCGCGTCGGTACCCGCGACGCGACCAACTCGTTCAAGGCGTACTCGCGATCGTTCGTGCAGGACGTCGGCATCCAATCCGATGCGGGCTTCGAGGTTGGCATCGAGCTCGTGGCCAAGGCCCGCCGGTTGCGGCGGCCGGTGGCCGAGCTGCCGACGATCTGGCTCGACCGCAGCTTCGCCAGCGCCGGACTGTCGAACTTCAAGCTGGCGCAATGGCTCCCGAAGTACATCCGCTGGTACCTGTTCGCCTTCGGGCGGGCCCTCTCCCTCGAGGAGCTGCGGCGGAAGACCCACGAGATAGGAAGAGGAACGACATGAAGGTTCTCGTCAGCGGCTCGGCTGGCTTCATCGGCGGGTACGTCGTCGAGGAGTTGCTCGGGCGGGGCCTGGAGGTCGTCGGCCTCGACAACTATTCGAAGTACGGGAGGGTGACCAAGAGCTACGACGACCACCCCAACTACCGGTTCGTCGAAGGCGACGCCCGCGACGTCGACCTGCTGACCGAGCTGCTGGCGCCCTGCACCCACTTCATCGCCGGTGCGGCCATGATCGGCGGGATCTCGTACTTCCACGCCTACGCATACGACCTCCTCGCGACCAACGAGCGCATCCTCGCGGCCTCGTGCGACGCCGCGATCAAGGCGTTCGGCGCGGGCCGCCTGCAGAAGGTCACCTACCTGAGCTCGTCGATGGTGTTCGAGTCGGCCGACTCGTGGCCGTCGTACGAGGGCCAGCAGCGCGAGATCCCGCCGCCGCTGTCGTCCTACGGGTTCCAGAAGCTCGCCGTCGAGTACTTCGCCCTGGCCGCGTGGGAGCAGTACGAGCTGCCCTACACGATCCTCCGGCCGTTCAACTGCGTGGGCACCGGGGAGGGCCGGGCCATCGGCGAGGTCGAGATCCTCAGCGGCAACGTCAAGCTGGCCATGAGCCACGTCGTGCCCGACCTGGTGCAGAAGGTGCTGAAGGGCCAGGACCCGCTGCACATCCTCGGCGACGGGTCGCAGATCCGGCACTACACCTACGGCGGCGACCTGGCCAAGGGCATCGTCGAGGCCATGCTCCACCCTGCGGCCCGCAACCAGGACTTCAACATCTCGACCGACGAGTCGACGACGGTGCTCGAGCTGGCCGAGGTCATCTGGCGCAAGATCCACGGCGCCGAGTGGCCCTTCGCCTACGTCAGCGACGACCCTTTCGAATACGACGTCCAACGCCGGGTCCCGTCGACGCAGAAGGCCAAGGACGTGCTCGGGTTCGCGGCCAAGACGTCCCTCGACGAGATGCTCGACGAGGTCATCCCGTGGATCGAGTCGGCGGTAGAGAAGGGCGTGCTGTAGGCGTCTCGCCCGAGCCGGAACCCGAGCCGGCGGCGGTGTGCGGGATGCCGAGGATGCTGAGGAAGAAGCTGGCCAGGATCGTCTGCATCCCCAGCACGATCCCGAGGGCCGCGGGTACGACCGTGCGGATCGAGTCGCCCGTCTGGACGTTGCCCCAGTTGGCGTCTCGCCACCTGACGAAGCTCACGATGGCGGCGACGATGCCGACGGCGGCGAGAGCCACGCCCACGCCGAGGCCGTTCTCCAGCTTGATCCGCCCGAGCCACCGGCTGAAGCGCTTGTCGTCCGGCCGGAAGCCGGCGAGCTGGCCGTAGACCTTCGACAGGACGGCGAAGATCACGGCCTGGTAACCGACCATGGTGGCGATGGCGGTGAGGAAGTGGGCGCCGACGCCGAGGCGGATCGGCCCCAACTGGATCGGCCCGAACACCAGGGCCACCGCCAGGATCGCCGACACCACCGTCAGCGCCACCCCGGGGTAGAGGAACAGCCAGCGGGGGCTGTAGATCAAGAGGAACCGAAGGTGGCGCCACCCGTCGCGCCAACTCCTGAGGTGGGGCGGCCGGCTCCTGCCGTCGGGGTGCAGCACGATCGGGACCTCGGCCATGTCCAGCTCGTAGAGCGTGGCCTTGACCACCATCTCGCTGGCGAACTCCATACCGGTGGTCCGCAGGTCGAGCCCGACGGCCGCGTCCCGGCGGAAGCCCCGCAGGCCGCAGTGGAAGTCGCCGATGGGCGAACGGAAAAAGAGCCGGCCCACGGCCGACAGCACCGGGTTGCCGAGGTACTTGTGCAGCTTCGGCATCGCCCCGGGGAGGATGCCGCCGGCGAAGCGGTTTCCCATGACGAGGTCGCGGCCGGCCCGCAGCTCCCGCACGAAGTCGTCGAGCGAGGAGAAGTCGTAGCTGTCGTCGGCGTCGCCCATGATCACGAACTCGCCGGCAGCGGCGTGGATGCCGGCATTGAGGGCGGCGCCGTAGCCGCGTATCGGCACCGGCACCACGCGAGCCCCCAGCGACTCGGCGATCTGCTGCGACCCGTCGGTGCTGCCGTTGTCGGCGATCAGCACCTCGCCGACGATGCCCCGGCTGTCGAGGAAGCCCCTGGCCTTCCCGATGCACGTCGCCAGCGTCTCGGCCTCGTTCAGGCACGGCATCAGGATCGTCAGCTCAACCATCGTCATTTCTCTCTCGTCATCTGATGTCGCCGAGCCGCGGGCCGTCGAGGATCGTCGCGATCGTGACCGCCCCGGTTCCGGAACACGCTAGGTGCGCGACCTCCTGGGCCGGGTCGATGATCAGCACCGGCGTCGCCGGCATGGGCGCGATCTCGCCGCCGATGCTCATCCGCACGGCGGTGTCGGGGTTGGCCAGGCGCAACCACAGCGCACCCACGCCCCGGCGCAGGTCGATCCCAGTGGCGCAGGGAACGGTCACGTCGCTGGCCACGACGTGGCCAGACGGCGCCACCCGGTCGAAGGCGGCCACGTCGGACGTGCCCACCAACGGGGCCGGCCCGAGCTTGGCCGCGGACTCGCCCAGCCGGTAGACGTGCGGGCTCACCGAGCCGACCCACGGCCACGTCGTCGACAGGGCGATCGGTTGGACCGCGGGGTCGCTGACGACGAAGGCCTCGTAGCCCCGCCGCCGCAGCTCGGCGAGGAAGTCGCCGGTCGGGTACTTGGTCTTGGTGTCGTCGACCAGCATGGCCCCCCGGCGCTCGGCCTGGTACAGCCACGTCGGGTCCCAGTCGAGGCCGAGGACGACGACCCGGTCGGTCGCCTTGGTGTGCTCGTCGATCTCGGTCGCCAGTGGGAACCGCCGGGCCGACGGCTCGACCTTGCGGTAGGCCGCCAGCCAGTACGGCTTGGTGGTCGTGAGCGAGACGAGCAGCCAACCGGCGAGCACGGCCAACCCCACCGGCACGGCGAACTGGCGCCACCGCACCCGGCGGGCCAGCTCGCCCGCCCCATTGCCGAGCAGGGCGGCGATGGCCGGGCTGATGGCCGAGAGGTAGTAGTCGTGCACGACGTAGAGGTTGAAGAACACCGCGACCGGCAGGACGACGGTGGCCGCCATCGCCGCCCAGAACCACTTCCTCGACGTGAGCACGAGGCCGGCGAGTATCAGGGCCCAGAACAGGTAGCGGCCGACGAGGAGCTGCTCCATGCGGTCGAAGACCGTGACCCAGTTGGCCACCTGCAACCGCTGGGCGATGGTGCCGAAGGTCCAGTCGTTGAGCGCGCCGGACACGAGCCATTTGGTCGACGCGGTCGCGGCCTTGACGGCGTCGGCGTGCCGGTTCCACAGGAGGGTGGCCACGAACGCCGGGGCCAGGATCGCGACCAGGCCCGGATGGAACAGCGCCCGCACGCGATCTCGTATGCCGGCCGCGCCCTGCTCCTTCGCCCGCACGACGATCCATCCGGCGATCGGGATGACGTAGAACGCGCCCGTCGTCGACTTCACCAGCAGAGCGAGCAACGCCGACGCCGACGCCAGGGCGGCCCAGCGCAACCGCCGGTCGTCCCACCACACGACGGCGAAGTAGACCATCGCCACCCCACCGGCGGTGGCGAGGAACTCCATCAACGACGTCCGCCCCCAGAGGAGTGAGAAGGGCGAGAAGCAGAAGAAGACGACGGTGGCGAAGGCGGCGAACAGGTCGCCGGTGACGCGGCGAACGAGGAGCCAGAGCATCGCCGCGGTGAGCACGAAGAAGGCGAGGCCGGTGAGCCGCAGGGCGGCATCGGTGCCCACGCCGAGGTTCATCGGGATGGTGGCGATCGCCTGGTAGAGCGGGAACTCGAACGGGATCGTCCACGGCTCGCCGAGCACCGGCACCTCGGGCCGCATGAGGTGGATGCCCGACTCGTGGAAGATGCGGGCGGTGAAGGCCGTCTGCGTCTGGCGAAAGGCGTGGGCCTCGATCAGTGGCTGGCGCAGCGTCGGGAACCTGACGGCCACGGCGATGGCCAGGACGAGGAACGGCGCCAGCAGGTGGACCGGGCGGACGCGGCTCACGGTTTCTTGGCGACGGACACGAACTCGTTGTAGACGAAGACCCGTCCGAAGGCGCGGGGCAACGGGAACGAGTACTGCTTGACCGTGTCGAGCCCGAGCGACGCGAACATGGCGCGCACCTCGTCGTAGGTCGCGAACGAGACGTGGCTCGGGTCGTTGGTGTAGCCCCGCTCCTGGGGCGTGAGCACGATCACCTGACCGCTGGGCTTGACGTAGGGCAGGTAGCCGGCGAGCACGTCCGTGGCCTCTGCCGTGGTCATGTGCTCGACCACGTGGGAGGCGAGCAACGAGTCGAACCCGTCGGGGCGGGCGAACTCGCTCTTGGCGAACTCGTCGATGGTGAAGGCGTCGAGGCCCCGCCGGCGGGCCGCGGCGACGAGCTCGGGATTGTGGTCGACGCCGACGCCGTGGCCGTCGAGGTGGGCGAGGTTGCGGCCGAGGCCGCACCCCACTTCGAGGGTGAAGCCGGGCCGGAGCCGGCGCAGGTTCCAGCGATACGGCGCCTGCACCGGGACGATGCGCTTCCACCACGCGGTCTGCAAACTTACGAGCCGATCGGCGTAACGCTGCCCGTCGGTCGACCACTTGGCGCTCACCGTCACATCATCGTCGCTCGCTGGTAGGGTGGCGAACCGTGCACCGGGAGAACCTCGGATGAGTCAGGTCGAGACGACCGACAGCCGGTCGGACGACGCCCAACCGTTCTTCGACCTCCGGGCCTTCGTCCCCGACCAGAAGGCGCTGGCCCGCCGCTTCGCCACGGCCAAGCCGTTTCCCCACCTCGTGCTGGACAACGTGCTCTCGGCCTCGCCCGACGTCATGGGCTCGTGGCCCGCGCCCGAATGGCCGCACTGGCGGGGCCTCGGCGACAGCTACCAGCGGAACAAGAAGTTCTGCCAGGACATCCGCAAGATCCCGGGGCCGTTCGCGGACCTCATCGCCCAGCTCACCCAGCCCGAGTTCCTGTCGTTCCTCGAGACGGTCACCGGCATCGAGAAGCTGATCCCCGATCCCCACCTCGAGGGCGGCGGCCTCCACCTCAGCGGGCCCGGCGGCATCCTGGCCCCGCACACCGACTTCCACACCTACAGCCGGCTCGACCTGTTCCGCCGGGTCAACGTCCTCGTCTACCTCAACGAAGGTTGGACGAAGGACGACGGCGGTTACCTCCAACTTGTCGACCCCGACGACGACGCGCAGGTCGTCGACGTGCTGCCGACGTGGGGCACGTGCGTGATCTTCGAGACCAACGACCGGTCGGTCCACGGCTTCCCCGTGCCGGTGGTCGAGGGGAAGTGGCGGCGGTCGGTCGCGCTCTACTACTACACGGCTGCCGAGGCCGCCGAGTTCAGCGGCGACGGCACGACCTACTGGCGGGAGCACGGTGAGAACCGCGGCCTCCGGCGGGTGCGCCTCGCGCTCTACCGGTCGCTGCTCGGCGTCTCCCGCGGGTTCTCGATCGCCGCCCACCTGGTGAACCCCAACCAGGGGCTCGAGCTGGTGAAGACCCGGCTGCGCAACATGCGGGCGGCCCGCAAGCTCCACGACTGACATCGCGGGCTAGCGGCGCCGGCGGGCCCGCACGTCGGCCCTGACCCGGGCGGCGAGGCGCTCCGGGAGGCGCGAGCTGCGCAGCAGGTCGAGGGCACTGCTCGGCCCGAGGCCGACGAACTGCCTGGCCGCTCGGGCCAGGAGCCGACGGTCGCCGTGGCTCACCGCCGCCAACGCCACGTTGAGCTCGATCGCGGCGCGGGCCGCCCGTTCGAGCCGTCGCTGTTCGCCCGTGGGCCTGCCCGTTCGCCACCGGGCGAAGTGCCGATCGAACGGTTGCTGGAGTTGGGCCCGCATGTCGTCGGCGTGGGCCGTGCGGGTCGAGGTCTGCGAGTGCGGATGCACCCGGAAGGCGACGCCGGGCGCGCGGTCGTAGGCGACGTCGCCCATGGCCGCCAGGCGCAGCCAGAGGTCCCAGTCGGCGGTGTACCAGAGCGACTCGTCGAGCGGCTCGGGGTCGCGGCGGAACACCGGCGCCCCGATGCAGAGGAAGTTCTGGATCAGCAGCCGGCGCACGAACTCGCCCGACGCCACCATGCCGGTGGCCCCCGCGAACGGGAGCCGCCACCGGCCCGCGCCCGCGCCGGCGGCGTCGACGAACTCGGCCGACTGCACCCAGAGAGCGGCGTCGGGGAAGGCCTCGATCAGCGAGCGCATCCTCCGGGCGCGGCCCGGCAGCCACACGTCGTCCTGGTGGAGCATGCAGGCGTAGGTGGCGGAGGTACGAAGGAGACCGTCGTTGGTGGCCGCAACCCAGTTGCCGCGTCGCGGCCCTTCGACCACCGTGATCGGGAGGCGGCCGTCGAAGCCCTTGACCACGTCGATGCTGGCATCGGACGAGCCGTCGTCGACGACCACGCACTCGATGCCGGCGTCGCCCTGCTCGACGATCGAGTCGAGCGCGGCTCCGACGTAGGCCTCGCCGTTGTAGACGGGCATCACCACGCTGAGCCACGGCGAAACGCTCAACCGCTGCCCCGCAACTCATAGACGAACTCGGTGAGCCCCGACCACGGTAACTGCCCGTGCGGCGTCAGGCAGGGTGCGTCGAGCGGATGGGTGCTGACGACCACGCGCACGTCCATCGCAGCCAGCTTGGGGTCGCACGGGTTGACGACGACCTTGACCACGTCGGGGCTCGGCGACGTCATCTGGAGCCCCGACTGGGCGGGGTCGAAGTCGAAGGCCACGATGGCCGCGCCCCGGTTCCACGCTTCTTCGAAGGCCGACGCCGGGTCGAGCCGGCGCCATGCGGCGGCGTCGGGCCCGGTCCATTGCTCGCCCGACAGCGAGGGCACGGCGTTTGCCATCAGCAGGCCGTCGAGGTTGGGCGAGTCGGTGACCCACCGGCCTGGTAGCTCGCGGTCCAGGCGTTGCACGGTGCGGGCCGAGGCGCTCGTGCGCAGGTCGCCGAGCCCGTGGATGACCGGGTTCGTCCCGACCGCCATCACCAAGACGAACGCGGCCAGCGGCGCCATCGCCCACGGCGTCTTCGAGACCGCGAGGGCGATGCCGACGCCGAGGGCGACGACGGCGGCGTTGACGAGCACGTGGGCCACCCGCAGGTCGGGTATGTGCTGCACCCGCAGCACCGATCCCGACAGGGCGACGACCACGAAGACCACCACCGCGGTGGCGGCGCCAACCCTGATCCGGGTCTCGCTCGGCGCCTTCCGCATCGACGCCACCGTCACCCCGAACCAGGCGGTGGCGATGAAGCCCACCACCTGGGCCGTGCGTCCGGGCGTCGTCAGCGACAACCCCGGCAGGCGCTCACCGAGGCGGGCGGGAATGTCGATCGAGACCCACGCGAAGAAGACGACGAACGCAGCCGCGTGGCCCCACCACGCGGCCGACAGCCGCTCCCTCCAATGGTCGACGCTGGCGAAGCCGTAGAGAACGCACGGCACGGCCAGCACGGTCAGGGCCGAGGAGATCTCCGATGCGTTGGTCGCGAGGAACTGGTCGGTCGTCTTCAGCACGCCGAGGTGGGGTGCGCCGAACAGGTAGCCGAGGTCGAGGGCTTGCCCGGTCGAGCGGCGCGAGCCGGGGTACACGGTCGCGCGCAACGAATCGAACCCGGCCTTGTGCTCGAGGATCACGGCGACGATGCCGGCGATGGCGGTGACGCCCGCGACCGCGAGGACCTTCATCGTCGTGCGCCACCCGAAGCGGGACACGGCGACGAACACCGCCGGCACCAGCACGCCCGCCGACGACGGCAGGGCCCACGGCGCGTAGGAGAACGGGATGCGGGCGATCAACACCCCGGCCCCGACGGCGGCGGCGCCGGCCCGTACCAGCGCGCCCCGGCTCATCGAGGGCGCCACCGTCCTGGCGGCGTAGAGCAACAGCAGCGCGGCCACGATCGAGGTCGCCAACCCCGAGTTGATCGTCCCAAGCGACCACCACATGACCGCCGGCGACAGGTACATCACCGCCGCGGTCAGGACGGCCAGCACCGGCGTCATCCCGAACCAGAAGAACAGGCGGGGCGCGAACAGCCAGAACAACAGGCTCGGCGCCCACCACAGCAGGGCGAACGCGATCTGGTCGGGCACGAAGCGCCCGAGGTCGGCGAGCAACGACTCGAAGAGCACGACCCGGCCGACCACGCCCCTCGTGACCATCGCCGTCAGGAACTCGCCGTCCGAGCCGAGCGGTGTGCCGAAGGACATGTCGCGGTCTTCGAGGGCACCGATCCGCCACACGCTCGTACGCAGGAACTCGTCGGAGCGGATCGAGCGGGGGGTGCCGATCATGCCGGCGCCCTCGCTCCTGCCGTCGGCCCGTAGCTGCCCGATCCCGATGGACGACATCGTCGTGCCCGTCAGGATCAGGGCACCGAACACCAGGGCGACGCACGCCGAGTACCGACGCCATTTGGGCATGGGGCCGAGATCGTAGTGGCCGGATTCCATTACGATGCCGACCGTGCTGAGTGCCCAGCAACGAGCGTTCTGGAACGACAACGGCTTCCTCGTCGTCCCCGGGTTTTTCGAGGAGCACGACACGGAGGTGGTCGCCCGGGCCCTGGAGCGCACCTGGAACGAGCCCACGGGCTCGGTCGTCGTCGATGACCTGGTGACCGGCCGGCGCCAGCGGGCCGTCGACGTCCCCGAGGCCGACCGGAGCCACCCGTTCAAGGTCAACGACCTCTACCTCGAGTTCGAGGAGGTCAGGCGGGTGTGCATGTCCGAGCGGGTCAGCGCCATGCTGCGGGAGCTGCTCGCCGACGAGCCGGTGCTCATCAACACCCTCAACCTGGAGTACGGCAGCCAGCAGGCCGACCACGTCGATTCGCTCTACATGACGCCCCGCACCCAGGGCGGCCTGACGGCCACGTGGATGGCGCTCGAGGACGTGGTGGCCGACGCCGGCCCGCTGCGCTACTACCCCGGCAGCCACCACATCGACCAGTACCGCTTCGCCAACGGCGAGTACCACGCCCTCGATCCCGAGATGCCCCAGTGGGCCGAATACATGGCCGACTCGGTCGAGCGCAAAGGACTCGAGGAAACCAGGTTCCTCGCCAAGAAGGGCGACCTGTTCATCTGGCACGCCCACCTGCTCCACGGCGGCAGCGAGATCTGCAACCCGGCGCTGACCCGCAACAGCCTCGTCAGCCACTTCTGGACGAAGACCGACACCAAGGCCCTCGGCCACGAGCCCAGGCCGGTGGGCGACGCCTTCTGGCTGGAGCGGCCGCCGCAACCCGTTCCCGAAGACCCGGCGCCGGCGGCTCCCGAGCCGAAGCCGGCCAAGCGGTCGCTCTGGGACCGGTTGCGGACGGTGACCGCCCGCGACTGAGCGGTCGGTTCAGCCGGGGTTGCGGCCGAGCACCAGGAACTGCTTCCCGGCGAAACGCCACGCCCACGGCATACGGAGGTAGAGCCGGGTCAGCGCCGGGATCGGCGGGAGCCCACCGCGGAACGAGTACGGCAGGAAGCGGGGCGTCACCCGGATGGGCTCGTAACCGGCGGCGTAGAGATGCTCCTCGACCGACACGTGGGTGAGGGCCAACGTGTGGTCGGCACAGTCGAAGTATTCCTTGGCGCAGTAGCGGAAGTTCGGGCCCATGACCGCCATGACCCCGCCGGGCGCAAGGCACTCCCGCATGCGCCGCAGGAACCTGGCGATGTCCTCCTGGCGTTCGAAGTGCTCGAGCAGGTTGGAGGCGAAGACCGCGTCGAAGTGGCCGGCCGGGAGGTCGACCTCGAGGACGTCCCCGATGAGGACCTTGACGGCCGGGTCGAGGCGTGCGTCGGCGTAGGCGACGGCGTCGACCACCCACCGCTCTTCGGCGGGGACGGCGTTGATGAACTCACCCCGGCCGGCGGCGGGGTCGAGCACGCGCTTCGGCTCGCCCATGGCCCGGTAGAGGTAGCGGGCGATCTCGTCCCACACCCGTTGCCGGGACGACTGGTCGACGCCACGGTGACGGAAGGCGTAGAGACGGTCGTAGTCGATGCCGTCGGTGTCAGCCTGGGCCACGAGCCCCGACGGTAGTTGCCGGGACGAGATCAGGCCGACTTGCGCCGTTGGCGCAGGATGCGGCGCCGCTCCTTCTCGGTGGCACCGCCCCAGACGCCGTCGCGCTCACGGGTGGCGAGCGCGAACTCGAGGCACGGCTGGCGCACCGGGCAGACCCCACAGACGGCCTTGGCGACCTCGGCCTCCTCGTCGGAAGCCGGATAGAAGATGTCGGGCTCGACACCTTTGCAGGCGGCATACTGCCGCCAGGTCTGGTTGGTCAGGGGGACCACATCCTCACGACTACGGGGAACGTACGGCGCTGCCCGCAAACCTGCCTACCCCGCCGGGTGGCTCTGCGAACAGGCACGGCAGTATGGATCGAATCCCTCGCCGAAGTCCAAACAGAAACGGCGTTCATTCCGGCCGCAGATCGGTGAGCAGGGCGGCTTTGGTCTCCCCGGACAACGGGACGCCTTCCACGTAGTGAGGGTGGTTCACGGCCAGGACCACGGGCTCGGCGGCGAAGCGCTCGACCTCGTCGGGCGTGAGCTCGAAGCGGACGTAGTGGACCGAAGCGGTCGCATCCGGCCGGGTGAGCTGCTCCTCGTGGGCCTCCTCGGGGATCGACGTCACCACGGCCGAACCCGCGCCCTCGCCGATGACGAGCTCGACCGAGCGCTCGATGCCGACCAGTTTGGGCAGCCACTCGACGAGCTGCATCTTCGACGTCAACTCGAGGAACAGCGTGGCCGAGAGCTGACCGGGCTCGGGGATGAGCGCGTTGTAGGTGGCGACCTCGTGGGCGATGGCGTCGTCCGAGAGGATCTTCTCCGCCCTGGCCATCTCCTGGATCTGGAACCGCATGGTGTCGCGGTTCTCGAACATCAGGGTGATGATCGGCCCGACCCCGACCCGCCGCGTCTTCTTCATGGCGATGATGCGCTCGCGGAACTCGGGCCGCTCCCGCTCGTAGGCCCGCAGGTCGGCGATGTCGTCGACGGTGAGCTTGCGACCCGCGGCGCTCACGAGAACGTCCCCCCGGCGCTGCCCCACCGGCCGTCGCCGTCCTCGGCCGGGATGCCGTAGGCCCGGGCCACCATCGAGATCGGGTGCATCGGCCGCTGGCCCGTCTCCTCGACGATGGCGCCGTTGGCCAGGTGGCAGTCGCCGGTGACGACGTCGTTGCCGGCGGCGGTGATGGCCTCGCCCATCGGCTTGGCCACCTTGCGGGCGATGTCGATGTTGGCCGCCCGGTACCCCCAGGTGCCGTCGATGCCCGAGCACTTGTTGACGAGGGTGATCTTGGTGCCGGTGAGCTTCATCAGGTCGCGCGACTTCAACCCGATGTTCTGGGCCTGGAGGTGGCACGACACGTGGTAGGTCACCGAGTCGGGGACGTCGCCGGTGAACTCGGTGTCGAGGGCGGTGCCGTCACCACGGTGGAGCTTGATCAGGTACTCGGCGGCGTCGTAGGTGTTGGCCGCGACCAGCTCGGCCTCGGGCCCGCCGACGTACTGGACGTAGTCGCGCTTCACCACGTAGCCGCACGTCGGTTGGGGGACGACGACGTCCTTGCCCTGGCGCACCGACTCGGCCAGCGCCGACACGTTCTTCTTGGCCGTCTCGACGAAGCCGGCGACGTCGCCGCCGTGGAGCTGGGGCGCGCCGCAGCACGACGTCGTCCCCGCCAACGAGCACTCCACGCCATTGAGCTCGTAGACCTTCACCAGGTCCTTGCCGATCTGGGGCTCCATGTACTCGACGAAGCACGTGGGGAAGATGGCCGCCCGGGCCTGACGCTTCTTCACGAACGCCGGCGTGCGCTTCTTGAACCACGTGGTGAACCGTTGCTTGGCGTACGGCGGCAGCACCCGGGTGGCCGAGATGCCGGTGGCCTTCTCCATCAGCTTGCGCACCGGCGTGTTGGCCCCGTCGGTGAGCACCTTATTGACCAGCGCCGGCACCTTGGTGTTGACCTTGCCGAGGAGGTCGGTCTTGGCCATCGCATGTTTGGCGATGCGCTCGGTGACCGGGCCGTCGTCCTTCTTGCGGTGGCGGACGGCCTCGGCCCGCAGCATCAACCTCGGGAAGTCGAGGTTCCACTCATGGGGCGGGATGTACGGGCACTTGACGTAGCAGATCTTGCATTGGAAGCACTCGTCGACGACCTGGTCCTGCTCGGCCGCGGTCATGCGGTGGACGTCGCCGTCGTAGCTGTCGACGAACTCGAACATCGTCGGGAACGACGTACACAGGTTGAAGCACAGCCGGCACCCGTGGCACAGGTCGTACACCCGGGTCAGCTCGCCGCGCAGGTCCCCCTCGTCGAAGTACTGCGGGTCCTTGGGGTCGTAGGTGGTCGTCATCGCTCTCACACGCCGTTTTGACAGCCGGATTCCGCCAATTTCGGCGGGATCCGGCTGTCAAAAGCGGAAGCGGGGATCAGGAGACGGACTCGAGGCCCTGGGTGAACCGGCCGGCGTGGGACTTCTCGGCCCGGGCGAGGGTCTCGAACCACTCGGCGACCTGGTCGAAGTTCTCGTCGCGGGCGGTGCGGGCGAAGCCCGGGTACATCTCGGTGTACTCGTAGGTCTCGCCCTCGATGGCCGACTTGAGGTTGTCCTCGGTCGGGCCGACGGC
>JAXDPV010000091.1:0-12290 GCA_034668185.1 Actinomycetota bacterium | reverse complement strand
GTTCATCGCCACCCTCGCCACCGCCGCCGTGACCACCCTGGCCGCGGCCGCCCCGGCCCATGCGGCCAACGAAGGCCCCGAGTACCGGGAGATCCACTTCCCGGTCGAGGGATCGGTCAGCTTCAGCGACGACTACGGCGACCCGAGGAGCAGCGGCCGGGTCCACGAGGGCAACGACCTCATGGGCACCAAGCTCCAGCACCTCCTCGCGGCTACCGACGGCACCGTGCAGTCGGCCAAGCTCGACGCCTCCAACCTCAGCGGCAACATGCTGATCCTCAAGGACGCCGACGGCTGGACCTACCGCTACATCCACGTCAACAACGACACGCCCGGCACCGACGACGGCCTCAACCCGCCCGACTACGCCTTCGCCCCCGGCATGGTCGCCGGCACCAAGGTGAAGGCCGGCCAGTTCGTGGCCTTCATGGGCGACAGCGGCAACGCCGAGGCCGCCGGCGCCCACCTGCACTTCGAGGTCCGCCGCCCCGACGGCACGCCCATCGACCCGTGGACGAGCCTGCGCCTGGCCAAGGGGATGCCCGCCGGCACCCGCTGCGGATACAACGTCAACCCCAAGGCCACCCCGAGCCCCAAGTCGGGTGCGGGGTACTACGTCCTCGGCTCCGACGGCGGCATCTTCACCTACGGCGGCGCCCCTTTCCTTGGTTCCGTGCCCGGCCTGAACCTGGGGGCCAAGGTCACCGCCCTCCGCCTGGCCGCCACCAGGACCGGCCTCGGCTACCACGTGCTCGGCGCCGACGGCGGCATCTTCAGCTTCGGCGACGCCCCCTTCTACGGCTCGGTGCCCGGCCTCAACCTCGGCGCCAACGTCAAGGCCCTCGACCTCCAGCCGACCAAGTCGGGCAAGGGCTACTGGATCCTGGGCGCCGACGGCGGCGTGTTCTCCTTCGGCGACGCCGAGTTCTTCGGCTCGGTGCCCGGCCTCGGCATCTCGACCAAGGCCATCCGCCTGGTGCCCACCTCCACGGGCAAGGGCTACTGGGTGCTGGCGGCCGACGGTGGCGTGTTCTCCTTCGGCGACGCCGACTTCTTCGGCTCGGTGCCCGGCCTTGGGATCGCTACCAATGTCGTGGCCATGGCCACGGCCCCAGGTCAGAAGGGGTATTGGGTGCTGGCGGCCGACGGTGGCGTGTTCTCCTTCGGGGTGCCGTTCCAGGGTTCGATCCCCGGCGTCGGGCTGTGCTCGTCGCCCGCTGGCGTGCAGATGACGCCTAGCGCAACCGGCAAAGGTTACTGGGTGGTGTCGGCTGACGGCGGAGTGTGGTCGTTCGGCGATGCCGCCAAGTACGGCGACGTGACCGATTCCAGCCTCAAGATCCGGGCCGTCGACCTGGCCGCCACCACGGCGGCAAAGGTATAAACCGTTCAAAAACTTCAGGCCGCCACTTGTGACGCCGACACAACTCAATGCTCCGTCGTTGCGCCGCTGGGCTGACCCTCGTCGTCCTGTCCGTCCTGTTCGTCCTGATCCCCCGACCAGCGGGGGCGGCCGAGGCCGACGAGCAACGCTTTCTCGACCTGATCAACGGCGAGCGGGCCGCCGCCGGCCTGCCGGCGCTGAGCGTGCGGGCCGAGGTCGTCCCCGTGGCCAGGCAGTGGACGGCCACGATGATCAGCCGCAACGAGCTCTTCCACAACCCGTCGCTGTCGGCCCAGATGCCGGCGGACTGGCTGGGGATCGGCGAGAACGTCGGCTACGGCCAGTCGGTCGACTCGTTGCACACCGCCTTCATGAACTCGCCCGGCCACCGGGCCAACATCCTCGGCGACTACAACCAGGTGGGCATCGGCTCCGACCGTGACGCCGGCGGCCGCCTGTGGGTGACCGTCGACTTCATGCGGACGAAGGTGGCCGCCCGCCAGGTCGGCACCAGCGCGGCCTCGCCGGCGCCGGTCCCGGCGTCCGATCCGGTGGCGTCGTCGGCCAGCGCGCCCTCGGCCCCGGCCCCTTCGGGCGCGGGTGCTACCGGCTACTACGTCCTCGGCGACAACGGCGCCGTCTACAACTACGGCAACGCTCCCTACAAGGGCTCGCCCGCCGACCAGGGCCTGCGCATCTCGGCCGTCCTGATGACGCTGACCCCGACCTACGAGGGCTACTGGGTGGCCGGCCGTGACGGCGGCATCTTCTCCTTCGGCGACGCCGAGTTCTTCGGCTCGGTGCCCGGCCTCGGCCTCGGCGCCCCGGTGACGGCCATCGACCTCAAGCCCACCAACACCGGCAAGGGCTACTGGATCCTGGGCGCCGACGGCGGCATCTTCTCCTTCGGCGACGCCGAGTTCTTCGGCTCGCTGCCCGGCATCGGCGTCCACAACCGGGCCGTGCGCCTCATCCCGACGGCGACGGGCCGGGGCTACTGGATCCTCGGTGCCGACGGCGGCATCTTCTCCTTCGGCGACGCCGCCTTCTTCGGCTCGGTGCCCGGGCTCGGGCTCAAGGCCACCGGCGTGTCGATGGCCCGCACCGCCAGCGGCGACGGCTACTGGATCCTCGGCTCCGACGGCGGCATCTTCTCCTTCGGCGACGCCGGGTTCTTCGGTTCGGTGCCCGGCACCGGCCAGCGGGTGACCGGCGTGCAGCTCTCCCGCACCGTCGGGGGCGAGGGCTACTACGTGGTGTCCGACCGGGGCCGGGTGTTCGGCTTCGGCGACGCCCCGTTCTTCGGCGAGCCCGCCGGCGTGATCGCCAAGGACGTGGCTGCCGTCCGCAAGTAGGCGGCTTCCCCTACGCTCGCCGGGCTGTGACCCGTTTGCGCATTCCCGTAGCCGTCATCGTCCTCGCCGTCGGCCTGTTGGCCGGCGTGCCGTCGCCGCCGGCCTCGGCGCTGGGCAGCACCATCGACCTCGTCGGCCACGGGTGGGGCCACGGGCGGGGCCTCGGGCAGTACGGCTCGCTCGGGTATGCGCTGAACCAGGGGTGGGACTACAGGCGCATCCTCGACCTCTACTACGGCGGGACGACGGCCGACACCATCGCCAACGGCACCATCCCCGTGCGCCTGAGCCGGCTCGACGGGATCGACACCATCGTCCAGCAGGAGCAGGGCCAGATGTCGACCAACGCCGGGCCCGGGACGTTCTCGGCGCTGCGGGCCCGCCGCATCGGCGCCAACACCTTCGCCGTCGATTCCGCGCCCGACTGTTCGGGCGGGCCCGGCGGGTGGCAGCCGGTGGTGGCGTCGATGACCGGGCCGGTGACGATCACCCCGACGCAGGCATCGGGCGACGACCACACGAAGATGATCCAGGTCTGCGAGCCCGGCGCCTTCCGCTGGTACCGCGGCGAGATCCAGGCCCACGACGACGGCGGCGCCCGCACGTTGAACGTGCTCGACATGGAGTCGTACCTCCGGGGTGTCGTGCCCCGGGAGTCGCCGGCGTTCTGGGGCGGGCTCGGCGGCGGCGCCGGGATGCAGGCGTTGAAGGCGCAGGCGGTGGCCGCCCGTTCTTACGCCCAGGCCGAGGACCGGGCGGGGCCGTCGAAGACGTGCGACACCGCTTCGTGCCAGGTCTACCTGGGCCGGGCCGAGAAGGTGGGCACGGCCGCGTTCAAGACCCTGGAGGACCCGCTCACCGACAGCGCCGTGGCCCAGACCGCGGGCGAGGTGCGCAAGAAGAACGGCGTGGTGTCGCGCACCGAGTTCTCTTCGTCGACGGGCGGGTGGACGGCGGGCGGCGAGTTCCCTGCCGTGGCCGACGAGGGCGACTCGGTGTCGTCAAACCCCAACCACGACTGGACGGCCAAGGTCGACGTCGGCGTCATCGAGACCAAGTACGCCAAGGGCACGCTCAACAACGTTCGCATCCTCGAGCGCAACGGCCTCGGCGCCGACGGCGGGCGGGTGTTGAAGATGCGGCTCGAGTTCAGCGGCGGCAACGTCGACTTGTCGGGCGACGATTTCCGGCTGGCCTTCGACCTCAAGTCGAACTGGTTCACGCCGGTGAACATCGCCTCGTTCCCGTACCACGTGGTGACCCGTGACGGCGGGGTGTTCTCCTTCGGCGGGGCCGAGTTCCACGGCTCGTTGCCCGGCATCGGGGTGAAGACGCCGGCCCGTGACATCACCGAAGGGCCGAACGGCGGGTATTGGATTCTCGGCGAGGACGGCGGCGTGTTCAGCTTCGACGTGCCCTTCTACGGTTCGATGGGCGGGCAGCGGTTGAACAAGCCGGTGGTCGGGATGGAGGCGACCGCTTCCCGGGCCGGGTACTGGCTCGTGGCCGGCGACGGCGGCATCTTCACCTTCGGCGACGCGCCCTTCTTCGGCTCGACCGGGGCGATGAAGTTGAACGCCCCGGTCGTGGCCATGGCGCCGACGTCGAGCGGGCAGGGCTACTGGATGGTCGCGACCGACGGCGGCATCTTCTCGTTCGGCGATGCGCCCTTCTTCGGCTCGACGGGCAACATCCGGCTGAACCAACCGGTGTTCGCGATGGCGCCCACGCCTTCCGGCCAGGGCTACTGGCTGGTCGCCCGTGACGGCGGCATCTTCACCTTCGGCGACGCCACCTTCCAGGGCTCGTTGCCCGGGCGCAATGTGGCCGAGACCGCCGTCGAGCTCCTGCCCTCGCCCACTGGCAACGGGTATTTGATCGTGACCTCGCAGGGCCGGGTGTGGTCGTTCGGCGACGCCTCCTCGGGCGGCGGCCCGGCCGACGTCGGCGCCGGCCCCAGCCCCGCCGTCGGAGCCGGCCGAGTCCGCTAGCCCACCCACCTTCGCTTTCGGCCACGAATGCGCGCCAGGGCACGCGTTCGTGGCCGAAAGCGTTTTCGCTGCGCGGCCGAGCGCTTTCGCACACTCGTGCCGCCCAGCGGGCGTGTCAATGTGCGAAAGCGGGCCCTCCCCACCATGGCTTTCGGCCACGAGCGCCTGGCAGGGCACGCGTTCGTGACCGAAAGTGGGCTTGGGTGGGCCGCAACGAGCGCCGAGGCGGGGTCAAGGCCGGCCGCCTCCGGCGGCCGTCCCGGAGGGACGCGCAGCGGCCTTGACGCCGCCGTAACTTGAACGGGCCCGCGGCCCGGACCCTGGATGAGGCCCGCCCGCCCGGGGCGGGCCATGGGCGCGGGCTTTCGGCCACGAACGCGCGTCAGAGCACGCGTTCGTGACCGAAAGCGAGGGCCTTGGCGGTCGAGCCCCGGCAGCCTCCTTTCGCACACTCGTGCCGCCCAGCGGGCGCGTCAGTGTGCGAAAGCGGGAGGGCACGCGTTCGTGGCCGAAAGCGGCGCTTTACTTGAGCTGCAAGGCGAGGTCGATGGCGGAGGAAGGGCCGCGCAAGCCGGGTTGGGAGCCGAAGAAGGGGGCGTCGCCGAAGGTGAAGATGCCGCCGTCGGCGCCCATCACGTAGTAGCCCTCGCCGGTGGCGGTGGCCCGGATCTGGACGGTCTTGGCCGTGCCCTGCAACCCGAGCCCGGGGACCGAGCCGAAGAACTTGACGTTGCCGAACGAGAAGATGCCGCCGTCGGCCGCCTGCAGCCAGTAGCCGCCGCCCGAAGGGTGCGGGGCCATCGAGACGACCGGGGCGTTCAACTTCATCGCCCCCGTAGAACCGTAGAAAGCGGCGTCGCCGAAGGAGAACACGCCGCCGTCGCCCGCCAGCAACCAGTAGCCCTTGCCCGAAGGCGTGGCCGACATCGAGACCACCGGCGAGTTCAGCTTCATGGCCCCGGTCGAGCCGTAAAAACCAGCGTCGCCGTAGGAGAAGATGCCGCCGTCGGCCGCCTGGATCCAGTAACCCTTGCCCGTGCGGGTTGGCTCGAGCCGGACGGCAGGAGCGTTCAAGCGCAACGATTCGGTCGAGCCGTAGTTCACGGCGTCGCCGTAGGCCGAGACCCGACCGTTGGACGACAGCAGCCAGTACCCGTTGCCGGTCGGAGTGGAAGCCATCGACATCGCCGGCGTCGGCACCTCCATCGCGCCCCCGTGGTAGCCGGCCTCGCCGAAGCTGAACACCGCCGAGTCGCGGGCGAAGATCCAGTAGCCGGTCACCTTGGTCGGCGGTGGCTTGGGCGCCGGCTTCGGCCGGGGCGTCACCGGCCCGACCGTCCGGGACACGTCGGAACGGATCTGGGGCAACAACTCGTACAGCAGGTCGCCCGGGCACGCCGTCTGGCCGGCGTCGCGGTGGCCGATGATCGTCGACTTCACCCCGGTCGACCACTGGGTCGTGCCCAGCGCGTCGATCTGGTTGACGTACGCCTTCCACGACAACACCCGCTCGAGCCCGTCGACCGCGGCCACCGTCGGCCGGGTCGAGGTGAAGTCGCCCAACAACGCCACCCCCACCGTCCCGGCGTTGTTCGAGGTGATGTGGGCCCCGATCACGCCGTCGCCCTCGAGGTTCTCGCCCGAGTGGACCTCACCGGGCGAGTAGTCACGGGCCCACCGGCCCTCGTACACCCGCCCCGACGAGTCGACCAGGAAGTTGTAGCCGATGTCGTTCCAGTGGTTGTACTGCGTGTGGTAGGCGTAGATCGCCCGCACGGTGGCCGCGGGATCGGGCCCTTCGTCGCCGGCGGTGTGGTGTACGGCCAGCCGGTTGACGGTGGCGAACAACGGCCCCTCCGACGACCGCAACGATTCGTCCGCACCCCACTGCGCACGGGTGACGATGGCCGGCGCGGCCACACCGCCGGCGGCCGAAGCCGGCGAAGACGCGGCGTGGGCCACCACGAGATGGCGGGGCCCGTTGTGGGTGTCGATGCCGATGACCTCGATGTCGCGGGCCGCCCCCGACACCACCCGCACCTCGGCCTCGACGGCGTCGGTGACCACCATCAACCCCGACATCATCACGCCCGCGGCCTCGTCGCCGATGTCGTGCGACGGCTCGACCGCCCGCCACGCCGACCACCACCACGACCCGGACGAAGCACCGAGCCAACGCATCTCGAGGTGGTCGTCGTCGGACCCGTGCCACCGCACGCCCACGTGCGACGACGGGTAGGCGAACGTCCCCCGTCCGTCGGCGCCGACCAACGACGAGTCGCTGCGCAGCGCAGGCAAGCTCCACGCCATGCGGATCGGCAACACGGACGCCGCCGCGAACACCACGACAGCAACGAGCAAACGGCGAATTCGAACTGGGGACATCGGCAAGCTGCTCCGCGTGCGATCAGGCCGCCCGGGGAAAGGCTACCTACCCCTGCCCCGAGCGGTGGTCGATGGCCAGTTGCATGCCCACCACCGGCCGGTTCAACACGATGCCACCGGTCGAGCCCAAGAAGGGCGCGGCCCCGAAGCTGAACACCCCTCCGTCGCTGGCCACCAACCAGTAGCCCTTGCCGTAACAGGTCGGCGCCATCCCCACGATGGGCTTGTTCAGGCTGATCGCGCCCGTCGAGCCGAGGAAGGCGGCGTCGCCGAAGGTGAAGATGCCGCCGTCGGTCGCCACCATCCAGTAGCCCGCGCTCGTGGGCGTGGCCGCCATGCCGACGATCGGGGCGTTCAGCTTCAGCGCGCCGGTCGAGCCGAGGAACGGGGCGTCGCCGAAGGCGAAGATGCCGCCGTCGGCCGCGACCAACCAGTACCCGGAACCGGTCCGGTCGGCGGCCATGCCGACCACCGGCGACTTCAAGCTGAGCCCACCGGTCGACCCGGCGAAGTGGGCGTCACCAAAGGCGAAGATGCCGCCATCGGTCGCCACCAACCAATAGCCCTGGCCGGTGCCGCTCGGCGTCATCCCCACGATCGGCTTGTTCAGGCGGATGGCACCGGTCGAGCCGAAGAAGCCGGCGTCGCCGAAGGTGAAGATGCCCCCGTCGGCCGCGACCAACCAGTAGCCGAGCCCGGTCGGGGTGCGGGCCATGCCGACGATCGGCGAGTTCAACCGCAGCGCGCCCGTCGAGCCGAGGAAGGCGGCGTCACCGAAGGCGAAGATGCCGCCGTCGGTCGCCACCATCCAGTACCCGAGCGTTTCCCGGGGCGGCGGCGGGTTGGACCCAACGGCCGACACCGCGGCGGCCAGGTCGAGTGCGCCCGCGCCGAACTCGTCGTCGGGCCCGGGCCGGCCGAGGTCGCGAGCGTTCGACAGCAACGCCCGGCGCACGGTCACGATGTCGCTGTTGATGCCGAGCAGCACCGCGGCCGCACCGGCGGCGTGGGCCGCGGCCATCGACGTCCCCGAGTCGTAGAAGAACCCGAACCGCTGCCCACCGGCCGACGCCGGGCTGAAGTCGTAGGTCTCCTGGAGGATGCCCTCCTTCGGATCCGGCGGCCCGACCCGCGGATCGAAGAGGCGCCCCGTCGGCGAGAGGTCGCCGCCCGGCGCCACCGCCGCGACCTCGCACCCGGCGTTGGAGTACGGCGCCCGCGAACCGTCGTACCGAACCGCGCCGATGCCGATGGCCGCGGGGCACGCCGCCGGGTACGACACCGGCACGAACCCGCCCTCGGCTTCGTTGCCCGAGGCGGCGACGACCAGCGCAGTCTCGGCCGCCTTGGCCACCGCCGTACACAACGTCGGCGAGTAGTCGCCGCCGAGCGAGAGGTTGATGACCTTGGCCCCCTGGGCGGCGGCGTACAGCACGCCGGCGGCGGTGTTCGACACGCTCCCGGCGCCGAAGCGGTCGAGCACCTTCACCGGCATGAGCGACGCCGCCGGCGCCACCCCGGCCACGCTCGGGCCGCTGACCGTCCCGATCCCCATGGGGTTGCCGGTGCGTTGGGCGATGGTGCCGGCGATGTGGGTGCCGTGGCCGTTGTCGTCGTCGGCGACGTTGGCGCCCGAGGTCGGGTTCACGTAGTCCTTGGCCAGGTCGGCGCGGATGAGGCCGGGCTCGTCGGTGCCGCCCCGCCTGATGCCGGTGTCGACCACGGCCACCAGCACGCCCGCGCCCTGGCGCGCCGGGAACACCGGCTCCCAGTTCAACGTGCCCTGGTTCGACGGGCTCACCGGCTGGAGGTTCCACTGCTTCGGATAGGTGCCGTCGGGCGGCGCACCCAAGGCGTGGACGACGCCGTCGGCTTCGGCCGAGACCACGTCGGCCCGGCCCTCGTACGCGGCCACCGCCCGCTCGACGTCGTTCACCTCGACCACGTCGGTGGCGATCGACGCCAGCCGCCGCTGCACCCGCGCCTTGGCCGCGGCGTGCGCGGCCCGCACGTCGGCCCGGTCGCGGAAGGTCACCAGCACCCGCCCGGCCCGAGCCGGGGAGCGAGGGGCTTCGGCGGCGACGGGCCCGCCGGCACCGAGCGCGATCGCGGCGGCGACCACCATCGACACGACGTACCTGGTCCGCACAGTGCGGTCAGAGTAGGCGAGGGCAGTAGAGTCTTCGGGCCGTGGCCCCCGACACGCTCCCGCGCCGCGCCCTGGCCGACGAGGTCGTCGCCGCGGCGGCGGCACGCGAAGCCGACCCCGCCTTCCCCGCCGCCCGCCTGGCCCGCATCCGGGCCGCGGCCGCCCGCCTGGCCGCCAGCGAGTACCGGCCCGACGACCTGCGCCACGCCGCCCTCCTCCTCGAACGCCAGGCCACCCTCGACCTGCAGGTGCCCACGGCGTCACGGGTGCCGGGCGTGTCCCAGGTCAAGCGGGTGCTCAAGGCGTTGATGATCTGGTACCTCCGCTTTCTCGGCCACCAGATCACCGCCTTCGGCCAGGCCACCGCCCGCTTCGGCGTGACCGTGGCCAACCGGGTCGATGCCGTCGAGGCCGACGTCGCCGACCTCGAAGCCAGGGTCGCCCGGCTCGAGGCCGAGCGCGAGTGACGCGCGTTCTCCACCAGTTCGTCCCGAACTTCGCCGCCGGCGACGCCATCGGCGTCCACGTGCGCCTCACCCAGGCGGCGCTGCGGGCCGCGGGCTGGGAGAGCGAGATCTTCTACGACGACGCCCAGGCGGCGGTGCGCAAGCTCGGCCGCCACTTCACCACGTGGGAACCCGACGCCGACGCGTGGGTGCTGTTCCAACTCTCGACCGGCAGCCGGATGACGTCGTTCGTGCTCGAAGCCGGCGTGCCCTTCGGCGTCTACTTCCACAACATCACGCCGCCCCTCTACTTCGAACGGTGGGAGCCGGGCGCGGCCGAGAACCTGCGCACCGCCTTGGCCGACATGCGCCGGCTGGCGGCCAACGCCCGCTTCGCCATCGCCAACTCGACGTTCAGCGAAGGCGACCTGATCGAGGCCGGCTACGACCCCACGACCACCAGCCCCGTCCTCCTCGACGCCAAGGAGCTCGACGGCCCGTACAACCACCGCCTGTTGCAACGGTTGCAACGCGAGACCGCGGGCGGCGGCAAGCGGTGGCTGTTCATCGGGCGGGCGGCGCCGAACAAGTGCCAGCACGACCTCATCGCCGCCTTCGCCGCCTACCGCGAGTTCTACGACCCCAAGGCCAGGCTGACGTTGGTCGGCGGGCGCACGTCGAACGTGTATTACCGGTCGCTCGAGATCCTCGCCGACGAGCTCGGCGTGAGCGCGGCCGTCGAGTTCACCGACACCATCTCCGACGAGGAGAAGCTCGCCTGCTACCGCGCCGCCGACGTGTTCGTCTGCCTGTCGGAGCACGAGGGCTTCAAGGTGCCGGTGGTCGAGGCCATGCACTTCGGCGTGCCCGTGGTGGCGCTGGCGACCTCGGCCGTGCCCGAGACCGTGGCCGACGCCGGCGTCCTCCTCGACACCAAGGACCCGATGGTCGTGGCCGCGGCCGTCGACCGCGTGCTCACCGACGACGCCGTGCGGGCCGACCTGGTCGAGGCCGGGCGCCGCCGCTTCGACGACTTCTCCCTCGAGCGGTCGAGCCGCCGCCTGCTCGACGCCATCGAACGGTTCGTGGCCCCGTGAGCCCCGGCCGGCTGGCCCTGGTGCCGACCCGCTACGGCGAGGAGGTCGTCGGCGGCTCGGAAGCGGTGTTGCGCGAAGCCGCCCATCTCTTCGCCGAACGCGGGTGGGACGTCGACGTGCTGACCACGTGCGCGTCCGACCACCACACCTGGGCCAACGCCTACCCGCCGGGCACGACCACCGACGGCGCCGTCACCGTGCGCCGCTTCCGCACCGTGCACGACGGCGACAAGGTCGGCCGCGACACCATCGAGGGCCGCATCCAACTCGGCCTCCCGGTCACGCCCGACGAGCAACGCACGTGGCTCAACGGCAACTTCCGGGTGCCGGACCTCTTCCACTACCTGCTCGCCCACCACGACGACTACGACGCCATCGTGTTGTCGCCCTACCTCTTCTGGACGACGGTGAGCTGCGCGCTGGTCGCGCCCGACAAGACCGTCGTGATGCCGTGCCTCCACGACGAGCACTACGCCTACCTCGAGATGATGCGGCCGGTGCTGGCCGACCCGGCCCAGGTCTGGTTCCTCTCCGAGCCCGAGCACGAGCTCGGCCACCGCCTCGCCGACCTCGCACCCCATCACGTCACCGGCGCCGGCGTCCACGTGCCCGCCTCGGCCGACGCCGCCATCGGCCGGAAACTGGCCGGCACCGACCGGCCGTTCGTGTATTACGGCGGCCGCCGCGAGGGGGGCAAGGGGTGGGACGAGCTCCTCGGCGCCTTCACCAGGGCGGTCGTGGAGCACGGCGCCGACCTCGACCTGGTCACCACCGGCACCGGGCCGATCGACGCATCCCCGGCCATCGCCGGCCGGGTCGTCGACCTCGGCCTGGTCGACGACGAGCAGCGCCCCCACATCTACGCCGCCGCCGCGGCTTACGTGCAGCCGAGCCGCAACGAGAGCTTCTCCCGCACGATCATGGAGTCGTGGCTCGCGGGCACGGGCGTCATCGCCAGCGCCGGCAGCGACGTGGTTGCGTGGCACTGCCAACGCTCGGGCGGCGGCGTGACCTACGACAACCCCGACGAGCTCGTCCAGGCGCTGCTCCTCGTGGCCGACCAGCCCGACGCCCTGCGGGCCCTCGGCCCCTCCGGCCGTGAGTACGTCCTGCGCGAGTACGCCTGGCCACGCGTCCTCGACAGCATGGAAGAGGCGCTGGAGGCGTTGCCGTGAGCGTTGAGCGCGTGCTCGTCGCGGGGCCGTATCCGACGATGCGGGGCGCCGCGTCCGAGGCGACGTTCGAGCTGGTCCGATCGCTCGTCGACGAAGGCTGCGAGGTCACCGTCGCCTCACCACGTCCGTCGGCCGCGCACGTCGTTGCCGACCCAGGTGGCCCGCGTGGCGCGGCCAAGCTGGCTTCGCTCGCTGCGGGCCAGGACCGCCTTGTCGTGCGGCTCGACGCGTCCGGTGTACGCGCGGATGCGGACCCGTTGTTCGCGCTCCCGGGGCGCTTGGGGTTGTCCGCCGCGATGCGGCGCGCG
>JAXDPV010000090.1:0-18018 GCA_034668185.1 Actinomycetota bacterium | reverse complement strand
TGGCGGCCGCCGGGCCCTGCTCGTCGGCGCCGAGGGCCCCGGTCTCTCGGCCGGCGCCATGGCCGCGGCCGACCTGCGGGTCCGCATCCCGATGGCCCCCGGCCTCGACTCCCTCAACGTCGCCACTGCCGCTGCCGTCGCCCTGTACCAGCTCTTCGCCGGCTAGCCCTGGTGGGCCGGGCACCACCACGTGGTGCGGCCGCCCACCGTGGCCCGTTCGAGGGGCGTGCCGTCCTTCGGGCACCGGCCACCGGGTTGGCGGTGGGGCAGGAGGTCGCCCATGTGGGAACCGCCCCTCGTGCTGAGGTCGGCGATGGTCGCCAGCAGGTGGCGGTGGAGCCGGCGGAGCTCGGCCGGCGTCAGGCCGCCCGCAGGCCGGCGGGAGTCGAGGCCGGCCCGCCACAACGCTTCGTCGGCGATGAGGTTGCCCACGCCCGCGAGGTGGCCCTGGTGCATCAGCCGCGCCTTCAACGGCGACGAGCTCGTACCGAGCGCGGCCCGCAGCCCGGCCAACGTCACCGAGGCGGCGTCCACTCCGAGCAGGCCTTCTTCGTGATCGAGGAGGACGCCGCCCAACCGGCGCGGGTCCTGCATCCGCAGCCGCCCGCCGTCGGCGAAGCGCACGGTGAAGCGGTCCCACTCGGGCCGGTCGGCCTTCGACGTGTAGAGCAGGCCGTCGACCCCGGCGTCGCCGTCGACCATCAACCGGCCGGTCATGCCGAAGCGCAGCCCCAACGTCGGCCCCTCGCCGCCGTCGGTGTCGAGCAACAGCAGCTTCCCGATGCGCCGGGCCTCGGTGAACCGCCGCCCCGACAACGCTGCGGCCACGGCGGCGGCGTCGAGGCCGCCCTTGAGGTACCAGGCGTCGGGGGCGTCGACCCCGGCCACCCGACGATCGAGGGCCCGGGCCTCGGCCAGCGCCCGGTAGGCCTCGACCTCGGGTAGCTCGGGCACGCCCTAGATTCTCCCCACATGGCCGCAGCAGAACGTTGGACCGCGCAGTGGAAAGAGTTGTACGCCGAGGTCGTCACCTCCGGGTTGTGTACCGGGTGTGCCGGCTGTGTGGTCGCCTGCCCCCACGACGTCCTCGGCTACAACGACGCCGACGGCATCTACAAGCCGTTCCACGTCGAGGAAGAGCTCGGCCCCGACAACTGCATCCATGGCGAGAAGGGTTGCACCTCCTGCACCCGGGCCTGCCCCCGCTTCCGGGCGTGGGAACCGCAGATCGACGAGCAGCTCTTCGGCCGCCCCCGCAAACCCGAAGAGCTGTCGGGCGTGGCCAAGGACATCATCCTGGCCAGGGCCTCCGACGAGATGGTCCACAAGATGGGCCAGGACGGCGGGCTCGTGTCGGCCATGTTGATCTGGTGCCTCGAGAAGGGCTACATCGACGCCGCCCTCGTCAGCTACCTCGAAGGCGACAAGGGCACGTGGAAGGCCATCCCCGGCGTGGCCCGCACCAAGGACGAGGTGCTGGCCGCGGCCGGGAGCCGCTACACCTACTCGGCCAACACCATGGCCTACGCCGACGCCGTGGCCAACGGCGCCGAGAAGATCGCCCTCGTGGGCATGGGCTGCCAGAGCTCGTCGCCCCCGGTGATGACGGCCCGCAAGGCCGGCAAGGTCGCCCGCCGCTTCGCCCTCAACATCGGCCTCCTGTGCTCCAAGACCTTCGACGACGCCATCTTCCCCGAGCTCTTCGAGGCCAAGTACGGCCTCAAGAAGGAGGACATGGTGAAGATGAACATCAAGGGCGTCTTCCAGATCTGGATGAAGAACGGCGACTACCACGAGGTCAACCTCAAGGAGTGCCACGCGTGGACCCGCGAGGGCTGCAAGCTCTGCCCCGACTTCGCCGCCGAGCACGCCGACATCTCGACCGGCGGCATCGGCGCCTACAACGACTGGACCCTCACCATCGTCCGCACCGACCTCGGGCGGGAGATCATGGTCAAGATGCTCGAGGACGGCTCGATCCTAGGCCGCCCCGGCGACGACGACCCCGGCGCCATCGAGCTGTTGCGCAAGCTGTCGATCGTGTCCCGCCGCCGCTGGCCCGACTGGGCCCCGATCGCCGAGCCCAAGCTCGGCGTGCCGCCGCCCAAGAAGAAGGCGGCGGTCACGCCCGCTTGAACGAGGCTCAGTTGATGAGGTCGAGCACCGGGGCGTTGAGCTTGGTGCCGCCCATCGACCCGAGGAACTGGACGGCGCCGAAGGTGAAGATGCCACCGTCGCTCGCGGCCAGCCAGTAGCCGGCGCCGTTGGGGGCGACGAGCATGGCGACGACCGGGGCGTTGAGCTTCATGTCACCGGTCGAGCCCTTGAAGTCGGCCGAGCCGAAGGTGAAGACGCCGCCGTCCTTGGCTACCAGGTAGTAGCCCTGGTTGTCCGGCGTCGGGGCCAGGTCGATGACCGGGGCCGCGAGCTTCATGGCGCCGGTCGACCCGAAGAACTGGGCGTCGCCGAAGGTGAAGATGCCGCCGTCCTGGCCGACGAGCCAGTAGCCGAGGCCCGTAGCGGTCACCGACATGCCGATGATCGGCTGGGTGAGTGCCATCGTCGACGTGTCGCCGTAGGACTTGGCGTCACCGAAGGGAAGCACCTTGCCCTTGGCCGTCACGACCCAGTAGCCGTTGCCCGAGGGCGTGGGCTCGATCTCGACGGCCGGCGAGTCGATGAGGCCGACGGCCGAACCGAAGAACTCGGCGTCGAAGGTGAACACGCCACCATCGGCGGCCACGATCCAGTAGCCCTCGTAGTCGGACACGTCGGTGGCCCCACCCACGATCGGCTTGGACAGCGCGCGGTCGCCGGTCGAGCCGTGGAACTGGCGGTTGCCGAAGGTGAAGATGCCGCCGTCGGCTGCGACCATGCGGTAGCCGTTGCCGCCGAGCGAGGCGTTGCTGCAGTTGGGCTGGGTGGCGTTGGCGTCGGGGATGCCGGCGATGACCGTGCCCCGCTCGCCCGAGGCCACCTTCACCAGGCTGGTGCTGGTGGCGGCGTAGTAGCCGGCCGCCACCAGGTTGACGCACGTGCCCGACTTGGCCGCGGTCCAGGTGTTGCCGCCGTCGGTGGTGTTCAGCACCGTGCCGACGTCGCCGACGGCGAAGCCGGTGGTGTCGGTCTCGAGCTCGACGTCCCGAAGCGTGTTGGTCGTGCCCGAGGACTTGGTGGCGAAGGCCGGCGTCCCGGTGAGCGGGACCGTGCCCGACACGACCGTGCCGGCGTCGCCGACCGCGACCACCCGGGTCGTGGTGCCGGCGCTGTCGGTCGTCGAGGCGACGCCGTACAGGTTGGCGGTGGTGCCGGACGAGAGCGCCTTGACGACGTAGGGCGGCGTGTTGGGGCCGCCCGACTGTGCCGCTTGGGCCTGCAGGAGCGTGCCGCCGGCGCCGGAGATGAACAGGTCACCGTTGAGGTCGGTGTCGAGGTCGTAGAGGTCCTTGGTGGTGCCCGATGCGATCGGCCGGTACTTGGCCGCGGCCCCGCAGAGGTTGGCCGAACCACCGGTGCCGGCCGAACGGTCGGTGACGATGACCGTGCCGCCCGAGCCGACGAGGACGAGGTCCTGGGGGCCGTTGGCGAACAGGTCGTTGATGGTGGCGGTCGTGCCCGAGCTCTGCGCGCACCACGTGGCGCCACCGTCGGTGCTCAGGAGGAGGGTGCCGTTGGCGCCACCCACCCAGATGCAACCCTTGGCGTTGCAGACGTCGCCGCCGCCCGCAGGCCAGTAGTCGGCGGCGAACAGCGACACCGGCGTGCCGCTGGTGCGGGCCGTCCAGTTCTTGCCGGCGTCGGCGGTCGTGTAGATCGTGCCGCCGTTGCCGACGGCCACGGCCGCGGTGTCGGACCCGAAGGCGACGTCGTTGATCGTCACCGTCGTCGGGACGTTGCGCGACGAGTAGTCGGTCGCGGCCGAGGCCAGGGCGACGTTCGCGGCGATCAGGGCGAGCGCTGTCGCGAGCGCGACGAGCGAGCGGAGGAGCATCCGTGACATGCCCCCACCATGCCCACATCACGACGGCCGGCAAACACCGAGGCGCTTCAGGCGGCCACCGACGGTTACTCCTCGGCCAGGCCGGCCCTGATCTGGGCCAGGTGGTCGCGGTCGTGCTTGACCATGGCCTCGGCGATCTGGGCCACCGACATCTCGCCCCGCTCGGCGTGAAGCCCGCTCAGCTTCCATTCGGTGGGGTCGAGCGATTCGAACAACCGCACGTTGGAATCGCGCAGCGCACGCCAGCGGGCCAGCGACTCGCGGGGATCGCGTTCGAGCTCGGCGAAGCGCCGCACCCACGCCCCCTCGTCGTACGCCGCCAGGTAGGGGCGGTCGGCGGTGAGGGCCATCCGCACCCGCACGCTGTAGACGAGCTCGGCGTCGGCCAGGTGGCCGACCACCGTGGCCGGCGACCACTCGTCGGGCCCTGGCGCGGTGTGCATGGCGTCGGACTTGGCCGTGCCGAGCAGGGCGACGAGCTCGCGCGCCGTGTGCCTGAGGTGATCGAGCGACTCGGCGGGTTCTGGAGCGGCGGCCATCCCCCTACGGTAGTGAGGCCAGCGCTCGGGCCCGGGCAAAGACGGCGTCGAACATGGGCACGGTCAGCGTGCCGGTGAAGGTGTTCTGCTGGCTCGGGTGGTACGAGCACACGATCCAGCGGCCGTCATCGAGCTCGACCTCGGCGCCGTGGGCGAAGCGCGGCCTCGGCCTCGGCACGGCGCGGCCGAGCACGCGCCACACCGCTTCGTATCCGAACTGCCCCAGGGGGACGAAGACCTTCACCCGGTCGAGCAGCGCGATTTCGCGCTCGAGGTAGGGCTGGCAGGTGTCGCGTTCGGCGGGTGTCGGTTTGTTGGCCGGGGGCGCGCAGCGGACGGCGGCGGCGACGTAGGCGTCCTGCAACGCGAGGCCGTCGTCCCTCGACACGCTGGTCGGCTGGTTGGCGAAGCCGGCCCGGTGCAAGGCGGCGAAGAGCCAATCGCCCGAGCGGTCGCCGGTGAAGACCCGGCCGGTGCGGTTGGCACCGTGCGCTCCCGGCGCCAGCCCGACGATCAGCACCGACGCCTCGGGATCGCCGAAGCCGGGTACGGGACGTCCCCAATAGTCATGGTTGCGATACGCCGGCTTCTTGGTGAGGGCCACCTCCTCGCGCCACGCCACCAACCGCGGGCACGCGTAGCACGAGACGATCTCCGACGTCACCCGGTCGAGGGAGTCCGCAGCCATGGGCAAAGGGTAGGTTGGCGGCCGCCGATGCCACGCCCCCGCACGACGAAGCCACCGTCGCCCACCACCGTCCTCTACGTGCGCCACGGCCAGACGCCGACCACGGGCACCGTCCTCCCCGGCCGGGCCAAGGGCCTCCACCTGTCCGACGCCGGCCGCCAGCAGGCCGAGGCCGTGGCCGAGCACATCAAGGGACTGAAGGCGGTGGACGCCGTCTACGCCTCGCCCCTCGAACGCACCAAGGAGACGGCGGCCCCGATCGCCAAGGCGCGTGGCCTGAAGGTCGTCGTCGAGCGGGGCCTGATCGAGTGCGACTTCGGCGACTGGACCGGCCGCCCCCTCAAGGAGCTGATGAAGCTGCCCGAGTGGACGACGGTGCAGCGCTACCCGAGCGGCTTCCGCTTCCCCAACGGCGAGTCGTTCGCCGAGATGCAGACCCGCATCACCGGCGGGGCCGCGGCCGCGGTCGAGCGTCACCCCGGCGGCACCGTCGTGCTGGTGTCGCACGCCGACCCCATCAAGGCGGCGGTGGCCACCGCCCTCGGCACCCACCTCGACCTGTTCCAGCGGATCGTGATCTCGCCGTGCTCGATCACCACCATCGCCTACGGGCCCGGCGGCCCCGTCGTCCTGAACGTGAACGCCCATGTCTGAGTCCTTCGAGCTCCCGTCGGTCGACTCGATCACCTTCGGCACCGTGGGCGAGCCCGGCCAGCGGGTGTTCTACGTGCAGGCCCGGTCGGGGGCGACCATGGTGACGATCAAAGCCGAGAAACAGCAGGTGTCGGGCCTGGCCGCGGCCTTGCGCGCCCTGCTCGCCGACCTGCCCCCGTTGCCCGACGTGTTGACGATCACCGCGCCCGAACTGGTCGAGCCGGTCGAGGCCCCGTGGGCCATCGGCGGCATCGGCCTCAGCGCCTTCGAGGAAGTGACCCAGCGGGTCACGCTCCTGCTCGAGGAACTGGTGCCCGAGGAGGAAGCGGCCGAGGCCGCCAGCGCCCGCTTCGGCCTGACGATGCCCCAGATGCGGGCGTTGGCCGAGCGGGCCGAGGTGCTCGTCGCCGGGGGCCGGCCGCCCTGCCCGCTGTGCGGGAACCCGATGAACCCGGACGGCCACGCGTGCCCGAAGACCAACGGCCACCTCTCCCACTGACGCTCCTCGCCGAGGGCGAGATCGAGGTCAAGGGGCGGATGCCGTGGAGCTCCAACGCCACCTTCCTCGTCTCGCTGTGCCTCGACGGTTCGTCGGGCGACGCCATCTACAAGCCGGGGCGGGGCGAGCGGCCGCTGTGGGACTTTCCTGGTGGCCTGTACCGGCGTGAGGTCGCGGCCTACCGCTTGTCGGAGACGCTCGGATGGGGGCTCGTGCCCGAGACGCTGGTGCGGCCCGACGCACCGTTGGGCGAGGGCTCGCTGCAGCGGTTCGTCGACGCCGACTTCACCGAGCACTACTTCACCTTGTTGGAGCGCTCGTCGCTGGTGCCGCAACTGCAACGGATGGCCGTGTTCGACCTGCTGGCCAACAACGCCGACCGCAAGAGCGGCCATTGCCTGCTGACGGTCGACGGCCGGTTGTGGGGCATCGACCACGGCCTCTGCTTCCACGACGAACCCAAGCTGCGCACCGTGATCTGGGACTTCGCGGGCGAGCCGATCGACCAGTCGTTGCGCGACGACGTGGCCCGCATGGTCGAGGTGGCCATGCCCGACTTCGACGGCCTGTTGTCGCCGGTCGAGCTCGATGCCTTCGTCCGCCGAGCGAAGGCGGTCGTCCGTCTGCCACGCTTCCCTGATCCCGGCTCCGACCGCCCCTACCCCTGGCCCCTCGTCTGACGACGTGACCGCTTCCGAGACCACCGACCTCGTCGCGCTCGGCGACATCGACGAGCTCGTCCGCTACACCGACCGCCTCACCGACGCCGAGCGGTGGGACGACCTCGTCGAGCTGCGCGACCTGTCGCGGTTGGCGTTGGAGCGGGGGCGCCAGCTCTGGCCGGTCGCGGCCCGGGCCGAGTACCGGCTCGCGCTGGATGCACCGGGCCAGTGGGCGGCCAAGGTGTTGGTCTCGGGCACGGGGCGGTTCGCGCTCGGCCCCCTGCCGGAGGTGGCGGCCTCGACCCACACGTGGGACGACCTCGCCGACCACGTGATCCCCGGCATCCCCGAGGCCGCCATCGCCGCCCACGAGCGGGTGGTGCGGGGCGACGACCTGCGGGGCGACCGGCGCCTCGACCCGTTCGTCTTGGAGGTGCCGCTGGCGTTGTGCCCGTGGGAGCCCTCGTACCCGGTCGCCGAGTACCTGGCCGACGAGGCCCGCTTCCCGTTGCCGGAGTTCGGCGGCTTCCACTACGTGGCCTCGGAGATCCGGGCCCGGCCGGCCGAGGACGCCGACGCCGTGCGGGCCCTGGTCGAGCTGGCCACCGCCTGGACCGCGGACTCGAACGGCCACTGCGAGGCGGTGGCCGTGCACGGCGACGCCGCCGCCGCGCTCGACCTACTCGGTCTCGGCCCCGACGGCGCCCGCATGGCCGAGATCACCCCGGCGGCGGCCATGGCCTGGATGGCGTGGACCGCGGCCAGCGGCGGCGCCCACGGGCGGCGGCGGGGCATGGCGGCCGGCCGCTTCGCCGCCTGGTGGGCCGCGGCGGCGCTGACGGGGATGCTCGAGGACTATCCCCCCGACCCCTCCGAGCTCGGCGACGCTATCAGCGAGCTGCGGTGGTGGGCCTGGGACCCGGGCGGCCCCGAACCCGGCTGGGCCTGCCGCCTCGCCATCGAAGACCCCGCCGACGGCCTCGCCTGGGCCCTCAACGCCACCGACGCCGCCCTCCCCTGACGCTTTTGGGTGCCAGATATCACGCCCTGGCGTGATATCTGGCACCCAAAACGGCTGGCGGTTCGTCCTAGCGGTTCTTGAGAGCGTCGATGAGCTTGGGGACGACCTTGTGGACGTCGCCGACGATGCCGAGGTCGGCGATCGAGAAGATCGGCGCCTCCTGGTCCTTGTTGATGGCGATGATGTTCTTGGCGCCCTTCATGCCGACCATGTGCTGCGTCGCCCCCGAGATGCCGATGGCGAGGTAGACGGTGGGCTTGACGGTCTTGCCCGTCTGGCCGACCTGGTAGGCGTAAGGCACCCAGCCGGCGTCGACGATCGCACGGGACGCGCCCGGCGCCCCCTTGAGCAGCTTGGCCAGCTCCTCGATCATGGCGAACTTCTCGGCCTCGCCCAGGCCACGACCGCCCGAGACCACGACCGCGGCCTCGTCGAGCTTCGGCCCGCTGCGCTCCTCGACGTGCACCTGCTTGACCTTGGCGCCGTTGGTGGCCCCGGTGTCGGGAGCCTCGATCGAGACGACCTCGGCCGGGCCGCCGCCGCTCTCCTCGGGGGCGAACGACTTCGGCCGGATGACGAAGAGATAGGGCGTGTCGCCGGTGAACTTGGCCTGCACGATCGTCGACCCGCCGAAGATGGCGTGCTCGGAGATGCCGCCGTCGCCAAGCCCGACGAGGTTCGTCAGCACGCCGAGGTCGAGCTTGGCCGAGAGCCGGCCGGCGACGTCGCGGCCGTCATAGCTCTGGGGGAAGAGGATGGCGTCGGGCTTGTTACCTGAAGCGATCTGCGCCGCGATGGCCGCGGCCACGGGCACGCCGGGCAACGACCCACCGAGGTCGCCGACCGAATACACCTTGGTGGCGCCGTACGCACCGAGCGCGCCGGCCACCGAATCGACGTCGCCCCACCCGACGGCTTCGACGGTCGAGCCCAGCTCGCGCGCCTTGGTCAACAGCTCGTTGGTGATCGAGGTCGGCTTGCCCTCGGACGTTTCCGCCAACACCCATACCTTGTCGAATGCCATCTCAGATCACCTTCAGTTGCTCGAGGAATGCAACGATCTTTTCGTGGGCATCGCCTTCGTCGGTGATGACCTCGCCGGCCTTGCGCTCTTCGGCCGCGGCCACGTCGGTGATCTCCTGGCCGACGCTGACGCCGTCGAGCCCGAGGTCGGCGACCTTCAGCTCCTCGACCGGCTTGCCCTTGGCCGCCATGATCCCCTTGAAGCTCGGGTAACGGGGTTCGACCACGCCGGCGGTGACGGTGACGAGCGCCGGCAGCGGCGACTCCACCTCGTCGTAACCGGCCTCGGTCTGGCGCTCGACCTGGACGGTGGTGCCGTCGGTCGTGATGCTCTTGGCGAACGTGATCGACGGCAGCCCGAGGAGCTCGGCGATCTGCACCGGCGTGGTGCCGGTGTAGCCGTCGGTCGACTCGGTGGCCGCCAGGATGAGGTCGGGGTTCTTGCGCTTGATGGCCGCGGCCAGGACCTTGGCCGTGGTCAGCGCATCGGCGCCCTTGAGGGCGTCGTCCGACACCAGTACCGCGCTGGCCGCGCCCATGGCGAGGGCCGTGCGGAGCCCGCTCACCTCGTTGTTGGGCGCCATCGAGACGAGGCTGACCTCGCCGCCGCCGGCCTTGTCGACGAGCTGGAGGGCCATCTCCACGCCGTAGGCGTCGGAGTCGTCGAGGATCAGCTTGCCCTCGCGGACCAGGGTATTGGTGGCCGGATCGAGCCGCCCGGGGCTGGCCGGGTCAGGGATCTGCTTGACGCAGACAACGACGTTCATAGGGGGATTCTTTCTCGGAACCCACCGACGGGACCAACTCGGGTGCGGTGGTACGTTCCACCTTCATGTCCGACGAGGTCCAACTGGTCATGCCGGCGGATCCCGAGTTCCTCCGCCTGGCCCGGGTGACGGCCATGGGCCTTGCCAGCCGGCTGTCCTTCACCATCGACGAGATCGACGACCTCCGCATCGCCATCGACGAGCTCGTCTTCGGCCTGATCGGTACGGCCGGGCGGCCCGGCCGGGTCACGATGCGCTACGCCCTCCAGGACGCAGGCCTCGAGGTGAGGGGCACGGGCTCGTTCGAGGACGGCGCCGCCACCCCCGGGCTGACCGAGCTGTCCGAGCTGATCCTCGACGCCGTGGCCGACGAACACTCGCTCGAGCCCGACGGCCCCAACCCCACGTTCCGCTTGCTGAAGCGCCGCAGCGAGGCCTAGCCCGTGGCCTTTGACGCCGACCGGCGCCGGGAACTGCGCGAGATGTTCACCGCCTTCGCCGCCTCTCGCGACGAGGGGCTGCGGGCCACGTTGATCGAGGCCCACCTCGGCCTGGCCGAATACCTCGCCCGCCGCTTCTCCAACCGGGGCGAGCCCCTCGACGACCTCGTGCAGGTGGCATCGACCGGCCTCATCAAGGCCGTCGACCGCTTCGAACCCGAGCGCGGCCTCGAGTTCTCGACCTACGCCACCCACACCATCGTGGGCGAGCTCAAGCGTCACTTCCGCGACAAGGGCTGGGCCATCCGCGTGCCCCGGCGTATGCAGGAGCTCCATCTCCGGCTCACGACGTTGGTCAGCACGTTGAACCAGGACCTCGGCCGCTCCCCCACCGTCGCCGAGATCGCCCAGGCCGCCGGGGTGTCGGAGGAAGAGGTGCTCGAGGCCATGGAAGCGGGCCAGGCCTACCGCTTCACCTCGCTCGACGCGCCTTCGCCAGGTGAGGATTCGGGCACGCTAGCCAGCAGTATCGGCGACGAGGACGAGAAGATGGTCGACGTCGAGCACCGCGTCGCCCTGAGCCCGCTCATCGCCAAGCTGCCGGCGCGCCAGCAGACGATCCTCCACCTCCGCTTCTTCGAGGGCCTCACCCAGTCGGAGATCGCGACGCAACTCGGCATCTCCCAGATGCACGTGTCCCGCCTGCTGGCCCGCAGCCTGGCCCAGCTCCGCCAGGACGCGACCGACGAGCCGTAAGGAGTAGCGGCGGCGTGCGGGTGCTGCTGCTCGTGAATGCGTCGGCGTCGTCGGTCACCGCCCGCACGCGTGTCGTGATCGCCAAGGCGCTGGCCGCCGACCACGACGTCGAGGTGGCCGAGACCAGCCGCCGGGGCCACGCCACCCGCCTGGCCCAGGGCGCGGCCGCCGACGGCGTCGAGTGCGTGGTCGTGCTCGGCGGCGACGGCACCTTGAACGAGGCGGCCAACGGCCTGGCCGGTACTGCGTGCGCGCTGGGCGTGTTGCCGGGCGGGTCGACCAACGTCTTCGCCCGCACCATCGGTATGGCCAACGACCCCATCGAGGCGACCGGTCAACTGCTCGGCGCGATGGCGGCCAAGTCGGTGCGGCGGGTCGGGCTCGGCTCGGTCAACGGCCGCTACTTCCTCTTCCACGTCGGCATGGGGTTCGACGCCGCCGTGGTCGAGCAGGTCGAGAAGCGCTCGGCGTTGAAGCGCTACGCCGGGCATCCGTTGTTCGTCTACGCCGCCTTCGCCACGTGGTTCCGCCACTTCGACCGCGGCCGGCCCCGCTTCGCGATGCAAGCCGCGGGCCAGCCGGTGATCGACGACGCGTACTTCGCCGTCTGCCTCAACACCAACCCGTACACGTTCCTCGGCAACCGGCCCCTGAACATCGCGCCGGGCACCGGCCTCGACGGCGCGCTGGCGTTGGTGACGATCCGCACGATGTCGTTGCTGCCGTTGCTCTCGATCGTTGGCTCGGCGCTGGGCCTCGGGCTACCGATGCGGCGTCACCGCAAGCTGGCCTACTTCACCGACGTGCGCTCCGCGGTGGCGACCGGGCACGGGCCGTTCCCGTATCAGGTCGACGGCGACTTCCTCGGCGAGACGGCCCGCCTCGAACTGCGCCACGAGCCGGACGTCCTCGACCTCATGCTGCCGCTGCCCTAGGTCGCTTCGAGGGCGCGCCTGGCCGCGGCCGGCGTGTTGGTGATGATGCCGTCGACCCCGATGCTCGCCAGCCAGCGGATGCGGTCGGGGTCGTCGACCGTCCAGACGTTGACCTCGACCCCATTGGCGTGGGCCGCCCCGACGAGGGCCTCGTTGACGGCAAGGTCGAAGGGGTGGAAGGCGTGGTGGCCACTGTCGACGGCCCGGGCCAGGGCGGTGGGCTGGTCCCAGCGGGGCGAGGCGAGGTAGCCGGTGCGGATGTCGGGGTCGAGGTGGGCGACCCGGTCGATGGTGGCCAGGCTGAAGCTCGACACCAGCACGGCGTCGTGGAGCTTGCGCTCGCCGACCAGGTCGGCGACCGCCTTGGCCAGGTACTCGGTCGGGTCGTGGTCGGGGTCGACCTCGACGTTCTTGATCTCGACGTTGACGAGGAGGTCGTTGGCGGCGCAGGCCTCGAGGGCGGCGTCGAGGAGGCACACGTCCTCGGGGAGGTCGCGCACGGCCAGGCTGGCGATGGGGCGGCCGTCGGGGAGTCGCGGATCATGGTGGACGACCAGGCCGCCGTCGGCGCTGCGGCGGACGTCGAGTTCGATGCCGTCGGCGCCCTGGGCCCTGGCCTCGACGAAGGCGGCGATGGTGTTCTCGGGGCGGTCGGCCGAGGCCCCGCGGTGGCCCCAAATGAGCGGCAAACGGCCCTCCTGACGCCTGTTGAGTAACTTTCGGGCAAGAAGTGCTTGCTCTTGCGAGCAGCAGGACTTTACTCTCTCGACAACGAAGTTTTGCCCTGCCGAAACATTGCCCGCCGGAGGCCCGCCGCGTGTCGTTGACCTGGAGTCGTACGTTCGACTGGGACCTGGACGACTGGCGCGATGGCGCGAGCTGCCGGTCCGTCGACCCCGACCTCTTCTTCCCCATCGGGACGACGGGCGTGGCCCTCGACCAGATCGAGCAGGCCAAGGCCGTGTGCCGGGCGTGCGACGTGCGGTCCGCGTGCCTGGAGTTCGCCCTGGCGACCAACCAGGAGTCGGGCGTGTGGGGCGGCACCTCGGAGGAGGAGCGCCGCAAGCTCCGCCGCCAGTGGGTGGCCCGCCAGCGCCGCACCGCCTAGACCGGCGCCTCCAGGGGCACCACGCAGCGGACGACGGTGCCGCCGTCGGCCGACGTCGACAGCTCGATGGTGCCGCCGAGCTGGGTCGTCACCAGCAGCTTGACGATCGAGAGGCCGAGGCTGTCGCTGCGCTCGATGGCGAAGTCGTCGGGTAGGCCCTTGCCGTCGTCGATGACGGTGAGCTCGAGGACCTTCCCGTCGTTCCTCAACACGAGGGTGATGTGGCCCGCGGGCGGGCCCACGCCGAAGTCGTCGGCGGCGTCGAAGGCGTGCTCGACGGCGTTCTGCAGGATCTCGCCGAGGACGACGGCCAGCGGGGTAGCGACCTCGGCCGGCAGCTCGCCGGCGTCGCCGTCGACCACGAACTCGACCGACCGTTCGAGGGAGTGGGACGAGTCGGCGGCCACCCGCAGGAGGTCGTCGATGATCTCGTCGAAGGGCACCTGCTCGACCGCTTCTCTCGACAGGATCTCGTGGACCCTGGCGATGGCCCGGATGCGGCGCTCGGCCTCTTCGAGGGCTTCTCGTGCTTCCGGCAGGTCGAGTCGCCTGGCCTGGAGTCTCAGCAGCGAGCTGATCGTCTGCAGGTTGTTCTTGACCCGGTGGTGGACCTCCCTGATGGTGGCGTCCTTGGAGAGGAGGAGCCGATCGAGGCGCCGGAGCTGGGTGACGTCCCGCATGAGCACGACCGCCCCGGTCACGCCGCCATCGTCGACGAGGGGGAGGCTACGGAGGAGGACGGTGACGCCCGAGCCCCGCTCGATCTCCTGGGTTACGGGGAAGAGGGTGGCGTAGGAGGCCGACGTGGCCGACTCGTCGATGCCCAGCTCCTCGAGGCGCATCCCCTCGGCGTTCGACGAGATGCCCATGCGGTGGAGGGCGCTCACGGCGTTGGGGCTGGCGTATTCGATGCGGGCGCCGCCGTCGAGGATGAGGACGCCGTCGCCCACCCTCGGGGCCTCTTCTGCCTCGGTGGCGTCCTCGCCGCCGAAGGGGAAGTCGCCCCTGACGATCATCCTGGCGAAGCGGTCGAAGGTCTCGACGTAGACCCGTTCGAGCTCGCCCGGCCTCCTGCCGATCGCCGGCGCTGACTCCCTCGTCAGGACGGCCAGCACCTCGCCCCGCCACCGCACCGGGATGCACTGGATGCGGGCCCGCTCTCCCCGTTGGGTCTCGAGCTCGCCCTCGACGATCTCGCCCAGTCTGAGGGCCCGGGCGATCAGCGGCCTTTCGGTTTCGTCGATGATCCTGCCGACGAGGTCGTCCCGGTGCAGGGTCTGGCTCGTCGTGGGCCTTACCTGGCCGAGTACCACGAACTTCGACGTCCCAGGCCCTCCCGCCACGGGCACGAACAGCAGCAGGTCGGCGAAGCAGAGGTCGGAGAGCATTCCCCAACTGCCGACCAGCCTCTTCAGGTGGCCGAGGCCTGTCGGTTCGAGTCGTGTGTGGAGCCGGGCCAGCTCGTCGAGGGTCGCCATCTATCTTCTTAGAGGTCGACCGCGTGGCCCTGGCGCCCACGGAAGGCGTGGAGCTTGTCGTAGCCGGCGTGTTGCAGCAGCGGTCGCAGGTCGGCGGCCCGGAAGGCCACGTGCTCGAGGGCGTGGGCATCGGACGCGGTCGTGACGGGCACGTTGTTGGCTTTGAATTTCGTGAGCAGGGTCGGCGCTGGGTAGGCCTCGGCGCACGGCTTGCGCCATCCTGCGCTCGACACCTCGGCGGCCAGGTTGCTGGCGGCGGCGGCCTCAGCGATGCGGTCGTAGAACTCCTCGGGCGCCGCTGGTTTCCTGTTGGCCACCTTGCAAAGATCCGGGTGGGCCAGCACGTCGATCGCCTTGCTCGCGGCCAGTTCCTCGATCGCCCTCGTATAGGCGTCCCACGCGCCTTCCGTGCCCCGGTGGTCCCACTCCCCCATGGCCACCGACGATTCGATCACGTCGAAGAGCCACGCCCCGATCCAGTGCACGCTCCCGAGCAGGACGTCGAACGGATACCCCTCGAGCAGGTCGGCCACCTTGTCCATGCGACCGGCGTAGTAGTCGACCTCTAGGCCGAGCACGATCGGCAGCCCCGCCTCCTTCGCCTCCAACACCGCCTCCACGTAGGCGTCAAGATCGGCGCCGTTGTGTTGGTCCCAGTACTCCTCGGCCTGTGCCCTCAGGGCCGGGTTCGGATCGTCCTCCCAGAACCCGCTTAGCGGTGCGTCCGCCTGCACGAACCGGAAAAGATGCTCGGTGACGGCGATCTCATTGACGCCGGCTGCCTGGGCCCGCTCGCAGTACGCCGCCAACTCCTCCACCCCCGGCTGCCGATCCCGCTCGCCATGAGGCCAGAGATGCAGGTGATAGTCGAGCACCCCGGCAGGTTAGAGATTCCTCGGTCGTGGCGCGGTGCGGGTTGGTGGGCCCCGCAGCGTCAGCGCCGGCTCCTGGCAGCTCGAGCAGCCCGGCGACGCGCCCGCACCAGGACCTCATGGTCGACGCCGTCGTCACCCTCCGGCGAGTGTGACGGCACGTGTTCGGAGCCCGTCTCGCCCAAGTAGCTGGCGATGAGGTCGGGGTCGCCGGCCAGGTCAGCGCTCACCCCCGCCAACACAACCTGGCCCTTCGCCAGCACGTAGGCCCGGTCGGTGTTGGCAAGGGCCATGTGGACGAACTGCTCGACCAGAAGGACGGCTGTGCCGTCTCGGTTGACCTCGCGCAGGATGTCGAAGAGCTGGCGGACGACCATCGGTGCCAGGCCGAGCGACAGCTCGTCGACGAGCAGAAGCTTGGGCGACGACATCAGCGCCCTCGCGACCCCCAGCATCTGCTGCTCACCCCCGGACAGCGTGCGAGCCGTTTGCGACCGCCGTTCGCGCAGCCGTGGGAAGTGGTCCATGACCCGATCCAGCTGGCGGCGGAAGTCCGCCTTGTCCCTCCGCCGAGTCCAGTGCCCGTAGCGGAGGTTTTCCTCGACCGTGAGGGACGGGAAGAGGTCGCGTCCCTCGGGGAGGTGGGCGATGCCGCGCGGCACGAGCTTGTGGGCGGGAATGCCGCCGATGGAGGCGCCCTCGAAAAGGATCGACCCGCTGCTGGGACCGATCAGCCCCGAGATGGCGCGCAACGTCGAACTCTTGCCCGCGCCATTCGCGCCGAGGAGGGCGACCATCTGGCCCTCCTCGACGCGGAGCGAGAGCCCTCGCAGCGCCTGCACGGCGCCGTAGCGAAGATCGAGGTTCTCAACCTCGAGCAGCGCTGTCACGAAAGCACCGCTTCCGGGGCTCCGGTCGGGTCATCCTCGGGCGCGGCGCCGAGATAGGCGGCAATAACGCGGTCGTCGCGCTGGATCTCGGCCGGGAGACCCTCGGCGAGTAGCTTCCCTTGGTTCAGCACGTAGAGGTAGTCCGAGACCGACGTGACCATGTGGACGTCGTGCTCGATCAGCAGGATGGTGACGCCGAGGTCACGCACGAAGCGCACGATGTCGGCGAGGCGCTGCGTCTCTTGGTCGTCGAGCCCTGAGGCCGGCTCGTCCAGCATCATAAACCGCGATCCCGTGACGAGCGTCCGCGCCAGCTCGACCATTCGCAGCAGGCCGAACGGGAGATCGCCGGCGCGGCGGTCGAGGAAGGGCTCGAGCTCCAACAGGGCGGCCACCTCGCGCACCTGTCGACGCCCGTCGCGCTCGGCCATCAGCGTGGCCGGACCCACGAAGAGGTGCGACAGCAGGCCCGAAGGGTTGTTGACATGCGTGGCGACGAGGAGATTGTCGAAGACCGAGAGCTGCGGGAGCAGCTGGATCGCTTGGAAGGTGCGGCCGACGCCGAGACGGGCGCGCTGGTCGACGGTCCAGTTGGTGACGTCTTGGCCGTACATCATGATCCGTCCCTCGGCGGGCACGTTCAGGCCGGCGATGGCATTGAACATCGTCGTCTTGCCGGCTCCGTTCGGGCCGATCAGACCGACGATCTCGTGCTCGCGGACCTCGAGCGAGACGTTGTCGTTCGCCACCAGGCCGCCGAACCGCACTGTCACACCTTCGGCGGCTATGACCAAGGCGCGCTCGTGGCGGTCGGGCACGAGGGCGACCTTCGGAACGAACGAGGCGCGCCACGTCATCGGCGCACGCGGGCCACCTCGGGCGACGGGGACGTCGGAGACATCGTCTCCGTCGGCCGGCGTGATGGCAACCTCGCCCCCGCCGATGTCGGACCCGAGCGGCTCCTCCTCATTGCCGCGCAGCACTGCGGCGACATCGAGCCGAGGCTGCGGCTGCACCTTCAACGGCCGCAACTTTCGCAGCGAGGTACGAGCACCTTCGGGGATGAGCCCGACCAGCCGTTCGAAGAACTGGCGCACCGCGCGCGTGGCCCGGCCTATGGCGTCGCGCACCGGCGTGCGCACCTCGGGCGCGGGCCGGGCTCGTCGCTCGTTGACGTAGGCAGTCGCCCGGCCCCACCAGGGCTCGATGTACGGCTTGAGGCGCGCGAGGACGGCGGCGGGAATGGCAGCCAGTCCGTCCCGATACAGCAACAGCACAACCGTGAGGAGTACTGGTGGCACGACTTCGAGCCATCCGGAGAAGGCCTCGACGCGGAAGAAGAGCTCGGTCAGGAGGGCGAAGAGGATGGACGCCGCGACGGCGCCGCCGAGGCTCGACAAGCCGCCGACCACGGCGATGGCCAGGAAGAAGAGCGACGTCTGCACCTGGAATGCGTCGGACGTCACGACCTGGTCTCGGACGAGAAGCATATTGCCGGCGAGGCCAGCGAGTGCGCCCGAGATGGCGAAGGCGACGAGCTTCGTGCGCACGACGCTGATGCCCAACGACGCCGCGGCAAACTCCGAGCCGCGCACCGCGAAGAAGGCGCGACCCGTCTTCGAGTCGCGGACGTTCGCCATCAGATAGATCGCTGCCGCGACCGCCGCCCAGGCCGCGTAGTAGTAG
>JAXDPV010000089.1:0-2594 GCA_034668185.1 Actinomycetota bacterium | reverse complement strand
CGGCGTTCGCCGGCGTCGCCGCCCTCTTCGTCCGCTTCGGTGGCTACGCCCGTTGGCAGTGGCTGCCGGTGCTCGGCGGCTGGCTCTGGATGCGCCTCGGCCGGGGCCGGCGCTGGCTGGCGCCTCTCCCGCTGGTCCCCGACGCCAACGGAGGCCCGACGCCGTTGCCACCGTGCCTCGCCGGCGTCACGATCATCGACCTGGCCTGGAGGGGTCGCCAGCGGCTCGGCGCCGTGCGCGACGACCAGCAGCACACCCTCACCGGTGCAGTCCGCGTCGCCGGGCCCCAGTTCGTCGTCCAGTCACGGGCCGACCAAGAACGCCTGCTGGCGGGGTGGGGCGACATCCTGAACCAGTTCGCCGTCGACCGCGGCCCTGTCACCCACCTCGCCTGGTCCGACCTGGCCGCGCCCTCGGGCCTCGAGCAACACACGACGTGGCTCGCGGGCGTCGATCGTGGCGAATGCCACGCTGCGGCACAGGCCAGCTACGACGAACTGCTGGCGGGGGCGACGGGCACCGCCACGGCGCATGACGTGATCGTCACCATGACCGTCAGTCGGGACCGGCTCGGCCAGCGACGGGGAGCGAGTGCCGACCCGGAACTGCAACTGGCACGCGTCCTGGCCTCGTCGATCGAGGCGCTCCTGCGTGGTGCGCGCAGCGCGGGCCTGACTGCCAGCGACCCGCTCACGGCGGGCGAGATGCAGCGGGCCATGCGCACCCGATTCGATCCGGCGGCGACCCGCCCGAGCGTGGCCGGTGGCCGGCTGGTCGAGCGACTCGGCCTGGTGACGGCGGCCAACGCCGGGCCCATGGCGGTCGAGTCGTCGTGGCGCCACGTCCGGGTGGACGGCGCCTTCCATCGCACCTACCAGGTGACCTGCTGGCCTCGGTTGCCCGTGGCCCCGGCGTGGCTGGAGCCGTTCCTCGCCGGCAGCGGGGTCACCCGGACTGTGACCGTGGTGTTCTGCCCCGTCTCGGCCTATCACTCCCGCCGTCGCATCGAGCGGGACCTGGTCAAGCTCGAATCCGATGCCGCCACCAAGGAGGACAAGGGCCGGAGGGTCGACGCCCGCCATCGCCGGGCCACACAGTCCCTCCTCGACCGGGAGCAGGAGCTCGTCGCCGGCTTCGCTGAGATGGGATACGCCGCGCTGGTCAGCGTGTGCGCCCGCAGCGAGGAGGAGCTGGAGGAACACGCCGAGATCGTGGAGCAACTCGCCCGGGAGGCGGGGATGGAGCTGCGCTGTCTCGACGCTCGCCAGGACCTGGCCTGGGCTGCCGCCCTGCCGCTCGGTCTGGCCCCCCGCAGCATCCTGTCCTGAAGGAGCCCCATGGCCCGCGCCACCCTGCGATGTTCTTTCCACCGCGGCACCACCGCCCACGTCGCCAGCCTCTATCCCTTCTCCGTGCAGGCCAGCGCCGGGCACCAGGGTGCCTACGTCGGCCTCGACCTGCTCGCCGGCGGTGGAGAGTTCTGCTGGGACCCGTTCGAGGCCTACGCCACGGGCGCCGTCACCAACCCCAACTGCTGGATCCTGGGCGAGCCCGGCAACGGCAAGTCCGCCCTGGTCAAGTGCCTGCTGTGGCGGATGGCCGGCATCTACGGCACCGGACCGGCCGGCCGATGGTTCGCCATCGCCGACCCCAAGGGTGAGTACCTCGACGTGGCCGACCGTCTCGGTCTCCACGTCGTCCGACTGGCGCCGGGCGGCTCCACCCGCGTCAACCCCCTCGACGACGGTCCCGGCGCAGCGGACGAGCCGCTTGAGCAGCGCGCTCTGCGGAGGGCGGAGATGGTCGCTGCCCTGGCGGCCACCGTCCTGGACCGCTCCCTCACCCAGATCGAGGACGCCGCCATCTTCGCCGTGGTCGAGCACCTGGGCCGGAGGCGGGGAACGACGACCCTGGCCGACCTGGCTGGGCTGCTGACCCGGCCGCCCACTGAAGTCACCGAACGCCTGCGGCGCAACGTCCGTGAGCTTGCCGACGAGCTGGGCCAACTCAGCTACGCCCTCGACAAGCTGCTCTACCGGTCACTGCGGGGCATGTTCGATGGGTGCTCCACCGTGCCTTTGCGGTGGGACGGACCGGGGATCGTGCTCGACCTGTCGGCCGTGCCCATCGACTCCGAGGCCATGCCCTTGGTGATGGTGGCGGCTGCCGGCTGGTTGTCCCAGCTCATGGCCGGACCCGGGCCACAGCGGGTGCAGGTGATCGACGAGGCGTGGGCTCTGCTCGGAAACCGTCACACCGCTCGGTACCTCCAGACCTGCTTCAAGCTCGGTCGCACCTACGGCGTGGCCAATGTCTGCATTGCGCACCGACCGTCCGACCTCGGCGCCCAGGCGGACGACGGCACGGCCACGGCCAAGATCGCCGTCGGGTTGTTGGCCGACGCGGCCACCAAGATCCTCCTGCGCCAGGCGCCCGACCAGTTGGACGCGGCGTCCACGAGCTTCGGCCTGACCGAGCCCGAGCGCCACATCGTCGGTCACCTTGCTCGGGGTCGGGCGCTGTGGAAGGTGGCCGGCCGAGCCGCAGTGGTGCAGCACATGCTCACGCCCTCCGAGATGGCGATGTGCGATACC
>JAXDPV010000088.1:0-6243 GCA_034668185.1 Actinomycetota bacterium | reverse complement strand
CAACCGGTCGAGGGCCCAGAAGAAGGCGGCCAGCGTCTTGCCTGACCCTGTGGGCGCGAGGATGAGCGTATGGTCGCCGCGGCTGATGGCCTCCCACCCCTGCTCCTGGGCCGGGGTAGGCCGAGCGAACGATGACGTGAACCATCCCCGAGCCGCCTCGGAGAACCGATCGAGCACCGACGTCGCCACCACCACGGAAACGAGCGTACGCCGGGGGTGTGACAAGTGGTCCGGCCTGCCGATATACACCGCGTGACCACCGGGGCCCTCTTCGAGGACCGACACACCGACGCGCGGATGCGCCAGACGATCCCCCAGTTCGCACGCCTCGGCGCGCTCACCGTCGCGGTCACCGCGCCGTTCGCCACCGACAGCACGAGGGGCCGCCTGGCCCTGGCCGGCCTGGCCCTGGCGGCGGTGGCCATCGCCCAACTCGTGAGCTGGCGCAACCGCGTCGACCGCCTCAGCCACGACGCCGTCTTCGTGCTCCTCCTCGCCTACTGCGTGCTCATCGCCCTGGCCGTGACCGTCACCGGCGACGCCAACTCGCCCTACGGCCTGCTCTACGTGATCCCGACGGTGTTCACCGCGGTCTTCTTCACCGGCTGGGTCCGCTACGCCATCGCCGTGGCCGCGCCGCTGATCAATTACGCCATCGTCGGCCAGTTCCTCGACGTGGCCCCCGGCGACCAACCCATCCGCCTGTGCCTGTTCCTGCTCGTGGCCCACTTCGGCGCGGCCGTGGCCGGCACCCTGCGGGAAGCACTCCGGGCCAACACCGCCCTGCACTCCGTGCTCGAGGCCTCGACCGGCAATCCCCTCGACGCCGACCTGGCCGGCATCGGCATCGACGCCGCCCTCTCGGTGGCCGGCTGGGACGCAGGCGGCGTGGTCGTGACCGAGGGCGACCGCATCGCCATCCCCGCCGTCCGCGGCATCTCACCCGAGCTCGCCCGCCTCTACACCGAGCGCCCGCTCGAGTCGGCGGCGGCGGTGATCGTGCGGCCGGTGATCGGCGGCGGCGGGACGGCCGAGTTCGAAGACCTGGCCGAGTTCGTCGGCGCCGACCACCCGCTGGTGGTCGAGGGCATCGTCTCCCTCGCCGCCCTCCCCGTCGCCTACCACGGGGCCGTGATCGGGGCCCTGCTCGTCGGCCACCGCCAGCACCGCCGTCTCGACGACCGCGAACGCGACCGCCTCGTCCGCGTCTGCGAGCAGCTCGGCCTCGCCCTCGGCAGCGCCTCCGCCTACCGCCAGGAGACCGAGGTGGCCGAGAACCTCCGCGAGCTCAACCGGCGCAAGGACGAGTTCCTGGCCAACATCTCCCACGAGCTCAGGACCCCGGCGGCGACCATCAAGCTCGTGGCCGCGACCCTCCGCAGCTCGGCCGACCGCCTCGACGCCGACCAGCTCGCCGAGATGTACGGCACCCTCGAACGCCGCTCCGACCACCTGAGCGAGCTCATCGGCGACCTCCTCGACGAAGCCGTGGCCGACGCCGGCGAGACCCGCCTCGCCATCGGGCCCATCGATTGGAACGACGCCGTCCGGCGCTGGGCCGAGATCGTCACGCTGCAGACCGATCGCGAGGTCACCCTGTCGCTCCCGCCCAAGCCCGTCACCGGGGCCGGCGACGCGGTCAAGCTCGAGCGGGTGGTGGTGAACCTGCTGTCCAACGCGGCCAAGTTCTCGCCGCCGGAGACGGCCATCGAGCTGCGCCTTTCGGGCGGGGCCAACCCCGACGGCATCGTCGAGGTGGCCGTCGTCGACCACGGCATCGGCATCGCCGCCGACCAGCTCGACCGCATCTTCGACCGCTTCCACCAGGTCGACGGCGGCTCGACGCGGGTGGCCGGCGGCTTCGGCCTCGGCCTCTCCCTGGCCCGCCATTTCGTCGAGGCCCACGGCGGGACGCTGACGGTCGAGAGCGTCCCCGGCGAGGGCAGCACGTTCCTGGTCCGCGTGCCCCGGAGTGCCGCGTCCGTACCGCGCCTGGCGGGATAGCCTGGAAGGGACATGTCCCACCTGCGGTGGCAGCACCGCCCGGAGCTCGACCGACCGGTCCTCCTCGCCGCTTTCGAAGGCTGGAACGACGCCGGCGAATCGGCCACCACCGCCCTCCGCTTCCTCGGCCGAACCCTCGGCGCCCGCCCGGTGCTGACGATCGACCCCGAGGACTACTACGACTTCACCGTGGCCCGGCCCCACGTCCGGCTGGAGGACGGGATGACCCGCCGCCTCGACTGGCCCGAGCCGTTGCTCGAGGTGGCCCGCACCCCGAGCGGCCGCGACCTCCTGATCCTCACCGGCATCGAGCCCGCCCTCAAGTGGCGCACCTTCACCGAGGAGATCGTCGGCGTGGTCCGCGACCTCGGCGTCGAGCTCGTCCTCACCCTCGGGGCGTTGCTGGCCGACGTCCCCCACACCCGGCCGGCCCGGGTCACGGGCACGGCCAGCGACCCGGCGATGGTGGCCGAGCTCGGCTTCACCAGGTCGCGCTACGAGGGCCCGACCGGCATCCTGGGCGTGCTCTCCCAGGCCTTCGCCACGGCCGGCATCCGCTCGGCCTCGCTGTGGGCGACCACGCCGCACTATCTCCGGGAGACGCCGTCGCCCAAGGCGGCCCTGGCCCTCCTCGAGCGGGTGTCCGAGCTGCTCGCCTTCTCCGTCGACACCACCGAGCTGCAGATCGCCACCGCCGCCTACGAGCGCCAGGTCGACGACATGCTCGACGGCGAGGACGACGTCGCCGACTACGTCCGCCACCTCGAAGAGGACGCCCACGGCGAGTCCGAGGACGAGGTCGAGGCCTTCGAGGTGCCGTCCCCCGAGGCCCTGGCCGCCGAGGTCGAGCGCTTCCTGCGGGACCAGAGCGGCGGAGGTTGACGGACTAGTCCGTCTCGGCCGTTTCCCAAGATGGGTCTTTAGGCCTATCGTGCGTTCTGTCGATCACTCTCTGTGGTCGAGCAGGAGCGTAATTTGGTGCGGAACCGGCCGCAACCGGACGGTGAGGGATTCACGATGGTCGAAGTGGCCGTGGCGATGACCGTCTTGGCACTGGGCGTGGTGGCCGTCATCAGCGTCATGGGGTCGGCCTTCAACGTGTCGATCACCAACAGCGCCCGCTCGAAAGCGGTGGCCCTGGCCACCAAGGAGCTCGAGACCATCAGGGCCGTCCCCTACGCCAGCATCACCGCAGGCCCGGCCAGCACCAGCCGCGACGAGGTCTCCGGCGGCCGGACCTATCGCATCGAGCGGGCGGTGACGTGGGTGACCCAGGGGACCAACGCCGTGGCCTACAAGCAGGGCACGGTCGACGTGAGCTGGTCCGACCACGCCGGCAGCCACGACGTCCACCAGACCACCTACTACTACCCCGGCGGACTCGGCCCGGCCTCCACCCCCACCACCACTGCCCCGTGCGCGGGGACCCCGTCGGCCCCGGCCTCGCTCACCGCCGCGGCTGTCGTCCTGCCCGACTCCGGCGGCGTCGACCTGGCGTGGACGAAGGGGTCGGGCACCCAGCCGGTGCTGCTCTGGGTCGTGCAGGCGTCGACGAACAACTTCCTCAACAGCCAGATCATCACCGACACCCAACCGGGGTCGGCCACGAACCTGCAGGCCGAGGCGCTGGCCGCCAACACGACCTATCAGTTCCGGGTGGCCGCCATCGGCATGTGCCAGGCGGTGTCGCCGTGGTCGCCGGTGGCCACGGTGACGACCAGCCCGGCCGCGGCCATCGCGTGCCAGATGGGGACGCCCAACGTCACGCCGGCGAAGATCAAGCTCTCGAGCAACGGCGCCACCGCCGGCCTCTCGGCCGCGCCCACGATCACCGTTAGCACCACCGGCACGTGTACGACCGTGCGGGCGACCTACAAGAAGAAGGCCGGCGCGGCCGACTCGACGGCCACGCTGATCGCGTCGTCGGGCGGCTCGTGGTCGGCGACCCTGAGCACCGCCGGACCGTGGGACGTCGGCGTCCACTCGGTCGACATCTTCGACGGCGCCAACGTCAAGCAGGGCACGGTGCTGCTCACCGTCTGTTCGAAGAACGCGCCCTCGTGCTGAGCCCCCGCCGCCACCGTGCCCACGACGAGGCCGGCTTCACCTTGGTCGAGCTGATGATCGCCATGGTGATCACCTCGGTGGTCATGGCGTCGCTGGCCGGCTTGCTCACCTCCCAGAGCAAGGCCGAGCGGCGGCTGAGCATCCTGACCGACAACCAGGAGGCGGCCCGCCTCGCCCTGGTCGAGCTGCAACAGGACCTGCGCTCGGCCGAGCCGCTGGTCGCGCTGGACACCTCGACCGACTACGCCAGCCACGTCCGCCTGCTCCACCTCGACTTCACCACCGGGACCAAGACCCTGTTCCAGTGGCGGCTCGACCCGATCACCCACGACCTCGTGCGCGAGGTGCTCGACGACACCGGCGCGGTGACGGCCACCACCTACCGCTTGGGCGGCGTGGTCGACACCCAGCCCTTCCATTACTTCGAGCAGGGCGGGGTCGAGCTGTCGCCGACCTCGGCCAACCCGTCGGTGATCGCGGAATGCACGATCAGGATCCGCATCACCCTGCACGCCGCCCCGGGCAAGGGGCCGGCGCCGACGCTGGCCGAGTCCGACGTCGAGCTCAGGAACCGGCTGCCCGGCAGCCTCTACTGCGGGCAGACGGCATGAGCACCCACGACCGCGATCGCGATTCCGGTAGCGCGCTCATCGCGGCGTTGATGGTGATGATGGTGCTGTCGACGCTCTGCATGGCGGTGCTGAGCCGCACGCTGGTGTCGATGCGGTCCATCAAGAACGGCCAGAACTACGACGCCGCCCTGGCCGCGGCCGACGCCGGCGTGGCCGACGCGTTGTACAAGATCGACCAGACGGCCCCGCCGACGTGGAGCGGGACGGGTAGCGCCGGCGGCGGCGCCTACCGCTACAAGGCCGACCGGCGCAGCGACACCGAGTACTGGATCTCGTCGATCGGCACCGTCGGCCTGTCGAGCCACGGCGTGCGGGTCAAGGTCACCCGCTCGGCCAAGTTCCCCTACGCCATCTTCACCGAGCAGGACCTGACGATCAACGGCAACAACACCGGCAACATCTATGCCTTCAACTCGCTCGGGGGGCCACCAGGCCTGGCGGCCATCGGCTCGAACCACCAGATCACGATCAGCTCGGGCAAGGGAGCGGGCTCGGCCCAGCACTACTACGCGCCCTTCGGCGGGTGTACCGGTTGCTCCAACCCGGTGGCCCACACCGAGGGTCCGAACGGCGGCTCGGCCGGCCTGGCCAAGGTGACGGCGGCGTCGGTGCCCCCGGGGCCGACCCAGCCGTGCCCGGCCGGCGGCGTGTTCAGCGGCACGATCGACGGCATGGGCGGCGTGCCCATCGTGTGCTCGCAGGACGTGGCCTTCACCGGACTGTCGGTTTCGGTGGTCAACCCACCGGCAATCCTTTACGTCGTGCCCAGCGCTGCCAACCCCGCGCCTAAGCTCGACATCGATTCGGTTCCGATCAACACCTTGGGCCCGGCCCGCAACCTCCAGATCTACGTCGGCGGCGGCGGCGCCATCGACGTGGGCAACGGCAACAGCTCAGCCGCGATGACGTTCAGCGGGGCGATCTACGCCCCCGAGTCGACGATGACGGTCAAGGGCGGCAAGTGGATGACGGGCTCGATCGTGCTCAACAAGCTGAGCGTGTCGGGCGGGCCCAACTTCGTCTTCGGCTACGACTCCGACCTGCAGACGTACTACGCCGCCGACTGGACCGTGAGCCGGTACGCCGAGGTCCCGAGCACGTCGTTGGCGGTGACATGAGCTCGTTCCGTTGGGGGCCCGAGGCCGACGAGGAGATTGACGCCGTACGGGAGCGGCTGGCGGCGCGCGGCCTACTGCGCACCGAGCCCGAGGTCCGCATCCGTGACGTGGCGCCGCCGGTCGAGCGGCCCGCGGCGCCCGTGGCCGCCCCGCCGGCCCGGGAAATCACCAGGCTCGAGATGCCGGTCATGCCGGTCGTGGCCCGGCCTCGGTCCCGGCCCCGGCCGGTCGTGGCCCGGCCCCGCCGGAGGTGGGGTTTCGTGGTGGGGGTCGTCGCCACCCTCGTGGTCGTCCTCGGCGGCGTCGGTCTGGTGATGGCCGCGGGCGGGAGCGCGTCCTCGCCGGCGGAGCGCTCCCGGCTGGCGTGCCAGCGGTTCGCCTCGTTCAAGAGCTCGGCGGCCAACGGCACGTTGAGCGCGGCC
>JAXDPV010000087.1:0-12618 GCA_034668185.1 Actinomycetota bacterium | reverse complement strand
ATCCTGTACCGCCACTTCGGCCACCGCGACGGCTTGGTGGCCGCGCTGGCCACCCGCTTCGCCGATGCCCTGGAGGAGACGCTGCGGGCTGCCCTTTCGGCCGGCACCGCGCCCCACGACACGTTGGTGGCGACGATCGACGCGTATCTCGCCTTCGTCGAGCGCGACCCCGAGGTCTACCGCTTCCTCGTCCACCGGCTGCAGAGCGAACCGCCCGAGGTCGAGATCTCGCTCGGCAACTTCTTGCGCCAGGTGAGCGTCCAGGTCGCGGTCGTGTTGGGTGAGCAGCTTCGCTCCGTCGGCCTCGACTCGGGGGGCGCCGAGCCGCTGGCCTACGGGATCGTCGGCATGGTCCACGCCGCCGGCGACTGGTGGCTCGAACGCCAGACCATGCCCCGGGCCCGCTTGGTCGAGTACCTCGCCGGCGTGCTGTGGTCCGGCCTGTCCGGCGTCGGGCTCGGCGCGCCGGGTGTTGTCACACCCCCGTCGTAGGGTTCCTTCCATGGCGAAGTTGCGAACCGTCCACCGGTGTACCGAGTGCGGCACGGGCGCGCCGCAGTGGGTCGGCCGGTGCCCGGGTTGCGGCGAGTGGAACACGTTGGTCGAGGAGGTGGAGGAGTCGCGTGCGGTCGCCTCTCTCGCCGCCGTCCGTTCTGCCGCCGTCGAACGGCCCGTGCCCCTCGCCGAGGTCGACGCCTCGGAGTACGTGGCTCGGCCGACGGGTATCGGCGAGCTCGACCGGGTCCTGGGCGGTGGCTTCGTCCCCGGGTCGGTGACGTTGGTCGGGGGCGAGCCCGGCATCGGCAAGTCGACGTTGCTGTTGCAGGTGCTCGGCGCGCTGGCGCCGTCGGCCCGGGCGCTGTTGGTGTCGGCCGAGGAGAGCAAGCAGCAGGTGCGGTTACGGGCCGAGCGTCTGGGCGCGCTCCACCCCAACATCCTCGTGCTGTCGGAGACGTCGTTGCCTTCGATCCTCGCCGCCGTCGACGACGTGAAGCCCGACTACTTGGTGGTCGACTCGATACAGACGGTCTTCGACCCCGAGCTCGGCTCGGCCCCGGGTTCTGTGGCCCAGGTGCGGGAGTGCGCGTACCAGTTGGTGCAGGTGGCCAAGGCCCGGGCGTTGACGACGTTGCTCGTCGGCCACGTCACCAAGGAAGGCTCGCTGGCCGGGCCCCGTGTGCTCGAGCACGTGGTCGACACCGTGTTGTCGTTCGAGGGCGACCGACACCATGCGTTGCGGTTGTTGCGGGCGGCCAAGCACCGCTTCGGCTCGACGGAGGAGCTCGGGCTGTTCGAGATGGGGGAGGGCGGCTTGTCGGGCGTGCCCGACCCGAGCGGGCTGTTCCTCGGTGATCGGGTCGGTGGTGTGGCCGGCTCGGTGGTGGTGCCGGCCATGGAGGGGCACCGGCCGTTGCTCGTCGAGGTCCAGGCGTTGGTGTCGCCGTCGTCGATGCCCATGCCCCGCCGTTCGGCCCAGGGGCTCGACCAGGGCCGGCTGTCGTTGCTGTTGGCCGTGCTCGACCGGCGGGTCGGGCTGTCGTTCGCCGGGGCCGACGTCTACGCCTCGGCCGTCGGCGGCGTGCGGGTGGTCGAGCCCGGCGCCGACCTGGCGGTGTCGCTGGCGTTGGCTTCCGCGCTCACCGGGGTGGCCTTGCCCGCAGGGTTGGTGGCGTGCGGCGAAGTCGGGCTCGGGGGCGAGCTCCGCCAGGTGGCCCATACCGCCCGCCGGTTGGCCGAGGCGGCGCGGCTCGGCTTCACCTCGGCGGTGGTGCCCACGTCGAGTCCCGACCCGCCGACAGGCCTCACGTTGCTGCGGGCCTCCTCGTTGGCCGACGCGATCGCCGCCGTCGAGGTGGTCAAGCCACCGTGATCTCGCCCTTCATGCCCGGGTGCAGCGTGCACTTGTAGGGGTAGCTGCCGGCAACCGGGAACGTGGCCTTGAAGGTCTTGCCCGGGCCGTAGGGCTTGGCGTCCTTGATCGTCTTGGCCGAGAAGGCGACGTCGTGGGCCGCGTTGGATTCGTTCGGGAACTCGACCACGCCGCCAACCTTGACCGAGAGCGTCTTGGGCTCGAACGCGCCGACGGTGCGGTTGTCGGTGGTCATGCGGATGGTGGCGTCGGCCGGCGTCGACAACGGCGTGGCCTTGGCCGTGCCGTCGCCGCCGCCGCTGGAACCACTACCACCACCGCACGCGCCGAGCACGAGGGCGAACGACAACAACAAGGCCGCGGTGACGCGCATGGCGGCGAAGGTACAGGGCCCGCAGGAGTCCGGCGCGCACACGCCGGGTAGGGTTCTGGGCAATGCTGGCCCGTCCGAGCGCGTCCTTGATCGGGGCGCTGGCCACGGTTGCGCCGGGCCGACCGCTGCGGGAAGGCCTCGACCGCATCCTCCAGGCCAACATGGGCGCGCTGGTCGTGGTCGGCGACGGCCCCGAAGTGCTGGCCATCTGCTCCGGCGGCTTCCTGATGGACGCCGAGTTCACGCCCCAACGCCTCTCGGAGCTGGCCAAGATGGACGGCGCCATCATCCTCGCCCCCGACACCACCCGCATCGCCAGGGCCAACGTCCACCTCGTGCCCAACCCCAACGTGCCCACCACCGAAACGGGCACGCGCCACCGCACCGCCGAACGGGTGGCCCGCTCGATCGACGTGCCGGTGATCTCGGTGTCGGAGGAGCTCTCGCTCATCGCCGTCTACCGCAACGACCGCAAGCACGTGCTCGACCCCATCCCGCGGTTGCTGGCCCGGGCCAACCAAGGCTTGCAAACGCTCGAGCGCTACAAGGCGAGGCTCGACACCGTGAGCGGCACGCTGTCGGCCCTCGAGGTCGAAGACCTGGTGACCGTGCGCGACGTCGTCAGCGTGTTGCAGCGGGCCGAGATGGTGCGCCGCATCGCCGAAGAGCTCGACGGTTACATCGTCGAGCTCGGCGAGGACGGTCGCCTGGTGCTGCTCCAAGTGGAGGAGCTCCCCGGCGGGGTCGAGGACGACCGCCGGTTCGTGATCAAGGACTACCTGCGGGGCCCGGCCGACCGCCTCGACCGGGCCATGGAACAGCTATCCGACTTCACCACCGAAGACCTGCTCGACCTGAAAGCCGTGGCCGGCGTGCTGCACCTCCCGTCCGAGAGTTCCGAGCTCGACGCCAGCGTGCAGCCCCGCGGCTATCGCCTGCTGTCGAAGATCCCCCGGCTGCCCGACGCCGTGATCGAGCGCATCGTCCAACGCTTCGGCACCCTGCCCAAGATCCTACGGGCCACCACCTCCGACCTCGACGAGGTCGAGGGCGTCGGTGGCACCCGGGCCCGGGCGATCAAGGACGGGCTGGCCCGGCTGGCCGAGTCGTCGATCCTCGATCGGTTCTCCTGATGCGCATCCAACTGCCGTCGGGCACGCCCGCCGAATTCGCCGTGCCGCCCGACGGTGTCGCCCTGCGCGGCCTCGTCCTCGCGCCCGACGTCGGCGGCCTACGCCCGCTCTACGACGACATGGCCGCCCGGCTGGCGGCCGAGGAGGGCTGGGCCGTGGCCGTGGTGGAGCCCTTCCCGGGCCGTGAGTCGTGGCCGGTGGAAGACCGGCTCGGGGCCCGCATCGACGTCGGCGCCATGGTCGCCGACCTGGTGGCCGCCGCGGCCCACCTCGAGGCCGAAGCCGACGTGCGCCGGGTCGGGGTCATGGGCTTCTGCATGGGCGGGATGAAGGCCTACCGGGCCGCCGGCACCGGTCGCTTCGACCGGGCCGTCAGCCTCTACGGGATCATCCGGCCGCCCGAGCAGTGGAGCGAGCCGGGCCACGACCCCCTCGACGACCTGGCCCGCCCCGAGTGCTGCCCGGTGCTCGCCATCTGCGGCGGCGCCGACCCGTACACGCCACCCGACGACATCGCCGCCCTCAAGGCCGTCGGCGCCCACGTGGTCGTGCGGGTGTACGAAGAGGCCGGCCACGGCTTCGTCCACGACCCCAGCCGCCCCTCGTACCGCCCCGACGACGCCGCCGACGCGTGGCGCTGGGCCATCGAGTTCCTGGCCTGACTACCGTCGTGGCGTGAGCACGATCCGGGTCGGCCTGGTGGCCGACACCCACGACGGCATGTGCGATTGGCCGGCGGTCGTCGGCGCCATCAAAGCCGCCTTCGGTGACGATGGCGTCGACGCCGTGCTGCACTGCGGCGACCTCAACTCCATGGCCTGCCTCGACAGCCTGGCCGCCGAGTTGGGCACCACCAACGTGTCCGCCACCCGCAGCGAGGGCGACCCGCCCCCCGACCCGCCCCGCCTCGACGACGGCCCCCGGGTCGTCGACGTCGGGGGCCACGCCATCGGCCTCGCCTTCGAGCGCCCCGAGGACACCGCCGCCTTCGACCGCCCTGTAGAAGCGGTCGTCTTCGGCGCCACCCACGCGGCCTCGATCGAGCACGACGACCAAGGCATCCTCTGGGTAAACCCCGGCAGCCCCTCGCTGGCCGAGCAGACCACCGTCGCCGTCCTCACCCTGCACGACGACGACGGGACCGAGCCGTCCGCCGAAGTCATCGCCCTCTGACGCTTTCGGCCACGGGCGCGTGCCCAGCCCTGTGGATTTGGCCGAAAGCGGAGAGTTAGCGGGCTCGCCGCGAGAGCTGTTCGCGGTCGGTGATGCGGTAGCGGCGGTCGGCCTGCTCGAGCCAGCCGAGGCGGATGAAGGCCGACAACGCCTTGTTCACCCGTTCACGAGACGCGCCGACCATGCCGGCCAACTCCTCTTGGGTGACCGGCAACACGAACTCGTCGGCGTCGCCGGCCAGCTCGAGCAAGCGCTTGGCCGTGCGCCCGGTGACGTCGAGGAAGACCGAGTCGGCCAACGCCGCATCCGTCGTCCGCAACCGCTGGGCCAACAACCGGACCACGCCCCACAACAGCTCGGGCCGGTCCTTCAGGATCTTCTCGACCACGCCGTAGGGCACGGCCACGAGCTCCGACGGCTCAAGGGCGCGGGCTCCGGCCGAGCGCCGGCCACCGTCCAGCAGCGGCATCTCGCCGAACAGGTCACCCGGCTCCATGAGCGCCATCACCGACTCGCGCCCGTCGACCGACGTGTTGGCGATCGCAATCCGCCCGGAACGGACCACGTAGAGCTCGTCGGGCTCGGACGACTCGTCGAACACCAGGTCGTTCCGGCGCAGCGAGCGCAGCTCGGCCGTGGCCGCCACCTCGCCCAGGGCGGCCTCGTCGAAGCCGGCGAAGAGGTCGGCCTCTCCAAGCAGCGCGGCGATCTCCACGCCGGTGATCGTAGTTCGGACGTGACCCACGTCACCCTGCCCCACCCCTGGTGAGCAGCGATTGGCACAACTTTCGGAGTCCCCGTACCCTGAAGAGACCCCCTCTTGTCTCGTTCTTGGGAGATCAATGCCGTTCGACGTCGGTGACAAGGTCGTCTACCCGCACCACGGCGCCGCCGTGATCGAGCGGAAAGAGAAGAAGGAAGCCTTCGGGGAGACCAACGAGTACCTGGTCCTGAAGCTGGCCTACGGCGACCTCACCCTCATGGTGCCGACCAACAAGTGCGACGAGGTCGGCCTCCGCGAGGTCATCAACGACGAAGAGGTCGAAGAGGTGTTCGCCGTCCTTCGCAAGAAGGAGGCGCGTATGCCCACGAACTGGTCACGCCGTTACAAGAACCACGTCGAGAAGCTCAAGTCGGGCGACATCTACCAAGTGGCCGAAGTTGTCCGGAACCTGTCGATTCGTGACAAGGACAAGGGCTTGTCGGCCGGCGAGAAGCGGATGCTCTCGAAGGCCCGCCAGATCCTCGTCTCCGAGCTCACCTTCGCCATCGGCGTGAGCGAGGAAGAGGCCGAGAAGAAGCTGAACGAGGCCCTTCCGTAGCCAGCTAAACGGTGTTCCTGACTTAGTCGGGGCATCCGAAGCGCCGATGATGGCGACACCGTGTTCGTCGAGATCGTCCGCCTCTTCATCGTCTTCCTCGCCACCGCCGCGGGCTACACCCTCGGCCGCGGCACCGGCCACGACGTCAGCCAACTCTCCGGCAACGGCGCCATCGTCGGCGCGACCCTGGGCGCCTGCATCGGCTACGTCGCCGGCGGCGTCCTCGGCCGGCTGCTGCGGGTGGCCATGGGCATGGTCGAGAAGCAGGTCGACGACGTGCACCCGGGCAAGGTCGTCGCCGGCGCCTTCGGGTCCGCTTTCGTCGGCGGCCTGGCCGCGCTCATCGGCGTCCCGTTCGTGGTGCTGGCCCCGGGCCTGTGGGGATGGCCGGTGTTCGGTCTCGTCGTCTGGACGGGCGCGTACCTCGGCTGGCTGCTGGCGTCCCGCAAGTACGAAGACCTCCTCGCCATGGCCGGACTCTCCACCCGACCGCTGGTGCGGGCCACGCCCTACGGCAGCGATGGCGAGGGCGACGCCCAACTCCTCGACACCAGCGCCATCATCGACGGCCGCCTGCTCGCGGTGGCCAGGGCCGGCTTCCTGCGGGGCCCGCTGCTCGTCCCCCGCTTCGTGCTCGACGAGGTGCAGTCGATCGCCGACGCCGCCGACCCGGCCCGCCGCCGCAAGGGCCAGCGCGGCCTCGACGTCCTCGAGGCGCTGCGCAGCATCGGGGGCTGCGAGGTCCACGTGCTCGACGACGAGGTCGTCGAGTTCGAGGAGGTCGACGCCAAGCTGGTCGCCCTCGCCCGCCGGCTGAAGGTCGGCCTGCTCACCGTCGACGAACCGCTCAGGCGGGTCGCCGAACTCCAGGGCGTGCGCTGCCTCAGCCTGCACCGCCTGTCCGACGGCGTCCGCCCGGTCCACGTGGCCGGCGAGGTCGTCCGCCTGCCGATCACCCGCGCCGGCAAGGAGCCGGGCCAAGGCGTCGGCTTCCTCGACGACGGCACCATGGTCGTGGTCGCCGACGGCGAGGACCTGGTCGGTCGTGAGGTCGACGCCCGCATCACCGGCAACGCCAAGACCACCATGGGCACCATGCTCTTCGCCTCCGTCTCCCAAGCGGGCCACTAACTTCGGCGGGACATGCCCGTCTGGACGATCGTCGTGGCCGCCGGCAGCGGCTCCCGCTTCGGGCGGGCCAAGCAGTACGAACGCCTGGGCGACCGGCGCGTCCTCGATTGGGCCCTCGGCGCGGCCAGAGCCGTGAGCGAAGGCGTGGTGCTGGTGGTGCCGCCCGACTCCGCGGGTCGGGGTGAAGCCGGGGTCGACGCCGTCGTGCCCGGAGGCAGCACGAGGTCGGCGTCGGTGCGGGCCGGCCTGGCCGCCATCCCCGGCGAGGCCGACATCGTGCTGGTCCACGACGCCGCCCGCCCTCTCGCGCCGGCGGCGTTGTTCGAAGCCGTGATCGCGGCCGTGCGCGACGGCGCCGACGCCGCCATCCCCGGCGTGGCCGTGGCCAACACGGTCAAGCGGGTCAAGGGCACCGCCGTCGTCGAGACCGTCGATCGCACCGACCTGATCGAGGTCCAGACACCGCAGGCGTTCTCCGCCGTCGCGCTGCGCAAAGCCCACGCCGACGAACCCGACGCCACCGACGACGCCGGGCTTGTCGAGGCCGCCGGTGGTTCGGTGCGGGTCGTGCCAGGCGACCCGATCAACATCAAGCTGACCCACCCCCACGACCTGGCCATCGCCCGCGCCCTCATCGCCGAGGGGGATCGATCGTGACCACTCGCGTCGGCATGGGCTTCGACGTCCACCCGTTCTCCGACGACGCCAATCGAGCCCTCGTGCTCGGCGGCGTCGTCATCGACGGCGAGCGCGGCCTCGCGGGACACAGCGACGCCGACGTCATCGCCCACGCCGTCGCCGACGCGTTGCTCGGCGCCGCCGGCCTCGGCGACCTCGGCACCCTCTTCCCCGCGTCCGATCAAGCGTGGGCCGGGGCCGACAGCATCGGCCTGCTCGAAGACGTCGCCCGGCGCGTGCACGATGCCGGTTGGCAACCGGTCAACGTCGACACCGCCGTCGTCCTCGAAGCCCCGAAGCTCGCGCCCCACCGCAAGGCCATGGAAGACCGACTCAGCCAGGCCGCCGGTTGCGACGTCACCGTCAAGCCCAAGCGGGCCGAAGGCCTCGGCGCCATCGGCCGCGGGGAAGGAGTGGCCTGCTGGGCTGTTGCCCTGGTGGAACGCCGATGACACCGCCGCCGCAGCAACGACCCGAGCGCGGCCGCGGCCGCCCGGCTTCCAAGGCCCAGCGCGAAGGGCTCGGCGGCGAGCAGATCGAAGGCCGGCGGGCGGTGCGCGAGCTGTTGAAGGCGCGGCGCCGTCGGGTGAGGGACGTGTGGTTGAGCGAGAGCGCCGACCCCGACCACCCCGTCGTGGCCGAGATCCTCGACCTGGCCACCGAGGGCCGGGTGCCCATCAGGCAGGTGAGCCGCGGCCGCCTCGACGGCGAGGCCAGGAGCGAAGCGCCCCAGGGCGTGCTGGCCCACACCGAGCCGCTGCCCGACGTCGACGTCGAACGCCTCGTCGAGCGCCGCCAGGGAAGGCCCACGCCGTTCCTGCTCGTGCTCGACGGCGTCACCGATCCCCAGAACTTGGGCGCGCTCCTCCGCACCGCCGATGCCGCCGGCGTCACCGGCGTCGTCCTCGCGCGCCACCGCGCGGTACACGTCACCCCGACGGTGGCCAAGGCCGCGGCCGGCGCCGTCGAGTACGTGCCCATCTCGTTGGTGAGCGGCATCCCCGCGGCCATGCGCACGCTGGCCTCGGCCGGCGTGTGGACCGTCGGCCTCGACGGCGACGCCGAGCAGAGCCTGTTCCATCTCGAGCTGGCGACCGAACCGGTCGCCCTCGTCCTCGGTGCCGAAGGCACCGGGCTCTCGCGCCTCGTGCGCGAGCGCTGCGACGTGCTGGCGGCGATCCCGCAACAGGGATCGTTGGCCTCGTTGAACGTGGGCGCCGCTGGCGCCATCGCGTGCTTCGAGGTCGCCCGCCGCCGCCTCGGCTGATCCAGTATCTGGACCCGTGACTAGCCCGGGTCGGGCAGTGTTCCCGCTTTGCGGCTTTTCGTAACGGCGTTTTGGCCGTTTACCCAGGAGTGACCATTGACACTCCTGGTGCGGCCTGGTTACAAAGGACTAGTTCCTTGCCAGGTCCCGCAGCTCGACCACACAAGTACGCCGCCCCCCCAGGAGATGCGAATGGCCATCCGAGTCGAGGTTCTCCCCCTCAACGAATGTTCGGACGACGACCTCGTCGCCCGCTTCCAGGGGGGTGACGAACTCGCCGTCAAGGTGCTCCTCGACCGGTACCGTCGCTTCGCCCGGGCCAAGGCCCGCGGGTACTTCCTCGTCGGCGCCGACTCCGACGACATCGAGCAGGAAGGCCTCATCGGCCTCTACAAGGCCGCTCGCGACTACCGCCCCGACCGCCAGGCCAGCTTCCGTGCCTTCGCCGAGCTCTGCATCACCCGCCAGGTGATCACCGCGGTGAAGACCGCGACCCGCCAGAAGCACCAGCCGCTCAACCAGTACGTGTCGATCTCGGGCGTGCGGGGCAGCGACGACCCGGGCGAGCGCTCGGTGGAAGACCTGCTCGACGACCACTACATCGCCGACCCGGCCGACACCGTCGTCTCCAACGAGCGCATGGACGCCATGCGGCGCTCGATGGCCGAGATGCTGTCCGGCCTCGAGGTCGACGTCCTGCGGCTGTACGTCGAGGGCAAGAGCTACCAGGAGATCGGCGAGCACCTCGGCCGCCACGTGAAGTCGATCGACAACGCCCTCCAGCGCATCAAGCGCAAGCTCGAGGGCCACCTCGCCGAGCGGGACGCGGCCGAGGAAGCCGCCGACGACATCGTCCTCGTCCTCGCCTGATCGACCGCCCTGCGCGACGATCTGACCCGCCGGGACGATCCGGCCGGGTTAGCTCAGTTGGCAGAGCACCTCTCTTGTAAAGAGGATGTCGTCGGTTCGATCCCGACACCCGGCTCCAGGGGCCAGCGGAGGGATGCTCCCCTTCGTTGCCGCAGGCTGACAGGATGGGGGCAATGGCACTCTCCGAGCGTGACCGGGCCATCCTCGACTTCGAGCGCGGTTGGTGGCTCGAGGCGGGGTCGAAGGAGACGGCGATGCGCGAGCGCCTCGACCTCTCGCCCACGCGCTACCGCGAGCTGCTCAACGAGCTCGTCGACTCGGCCGACGCCCTCGACTACGACCCGATGGTGGTACGCCGGCTGCGCAAGAGTCGCGAGCGCCGGCGCCAGGCTCGGTTCGAGCGTCGCTCGGCGGGTGAGCCGCCGGTCCGTTGAGACCTGGCCGCTACGCCGCCGCTGACGGTTCCTTCGGTCGATCGGCCGGAGGAGCGCTCGGGCGCGGCATCGTGCTGCTCGCCATCGCGATGGTCATCGGCATCGTGTTGTTGAACGCGACCGACGCCGAGCCGCCGGGCGCGCAGGTCACGACCAAGGCCGCAGGCTCGTCGGGCAAGAACAGCGGCGGTGGCGGCGGTTCGTCGGGCACCACCACCACGGTCGCGCCGACGACGACGTTGCCGACCCACGCGCCGCGCGACGTCAAGGTCATCGTGGCCAACGCGTCGACGGTGAAGGGCGCGGGGGCGAAGGCGAGCGACGCCCTCAAGCCGCCGGGCTACAACGTCCTCGCCCCGGCCAACGCCACCGCCGTCAACGAGAGCGCGGTCTACTTCGTGCCCGGTTACGACCGCGACGCCGCCGCCCTCGCCGCCGCCCTCCAGTTCCCCGCCACCGCGGTGAAGCCGGTACCGAACCCGCCGCCGCTGGCCGACAGCAAGGGCGCCAACGTCGTCATCATCCTCGGCGCTGACCAGGCCCCGCGCTTTGCTTCGGCGGCCGCGACCACGACCACGACGGCCAAGCCCGCCACCGGAGCGACGACCACCACGGCCAAGGCCGCCACCGGCGCCACCACCACGACGACGGCCCGCCCGGCCTCGTCGTCGACGACCTCGACGACCAAGAAGCCGTAAGCCTCAAGCCGGGGCGGCCCACTGGCGCAGCTTGGCCAGGCTGTTCGACAGCAGGCGGGACACGTGCATCTGGCTGACGCCGACGCGCTCGGCGATCTCGCCCTGGGTGAGCTCGTCGCGGAAGCGGAGGCGGATGATGTAGCGCTCCCGCGGCGGCAGGCGGCCGATGAGGTCGTCGATGACGGCCCGCTGCTCGACCCGTCCGAACTCGGGGTCGTCGTTGCCGAGGTGGGCACCGCCGGAGACGGCGTCGTCGTCGCCGCCGGTGGGGGCGTCGATCGAGGCCAACCGGTAGGCGGCGCGGGCCTCGAGGGCCTCGACCACGTCCTCCTCCGACGCGCCGATGCGTTCGGCCACCTCGGCGATGGTGGGCGAGCGGCCGAGCGAGGCCGTCAAGGAGTCCATGGCCTCGGCGGTGACGAGGTACAGCTCCTGCACCCGCCGGGGAACCCGCACGCCCCAGGTGCGGTCGCGGAAGTGGCGCTTGAGCTCGCCGCTGATCGTGGCCCAGGCGAAGGTCGTGAACTGCACGCCGCGGGTCGGGTCGAAGCGGTCGATGGCGTGGAGCAGCCCGAGCATGGCGGCCTGGTGGAGGTCGTCGGCCGACTCGTGCCGGGTCGAGAACCGGGACGCCAGCGAGGCCGCCAACCCCACGTGGGCGTTGACCAGGCGTTCCCGCAACTGCGGGTCCCGCGTGACGAAATACTCGTGGAAGATCTCTTCGGCTTCTGCCGCTGGCAGCCTGCCACCCGTCGTGCTTGTGCTCATCTGTCTCTGCCCAAGGTCGTAAGCGAGACCCACGTACCCCGTTTGGTGATCGGCGCAAACCCGCGCCGCCGGCGGGTACGTTCCGGCGGTGAACCTCGTTGCTGCCCTGGCCGCCGCGCCCGACCGGGCGGTGGTGGTCACCGACTTCGACGGCACCTTGGCCCCGATCGTGCGCGACCCCGCGGCCGCCCGCCCACTGCCCGGCGCGCCCGAGGTGTTGTACGCGCTGGCCGCCACCTACGGCAAGGTCGCGGTGGTGTCGGGCCGGCCCGCGGCCTTCCTCCGTGAGCACCTCGGCATCACCGACACACCGACGTCCGGCCTCCAGGTGTTCGGCCTCTACGGCCTCGAGTGGCTGGAGCGCGGCGAGGTCGTGATCCACCCCGAGGCCGTGGGTTGGCGGCCGGTGGTCGACGAGGTCGCCACCCTCGCCGAGCAGGCCGCGCCCGACGGCGTCTACGTCGAGCGCAAGGGCTTCTCGGTGACGCTGCACGTGCGGACGTCGCCGGCGCTGGCCGCGTGGGTGAAGTCGTGGGCCGACGCCACCGCGGCCACGAGCGGGCTGCGCGTCCACCCGGGCCGCATGTCGGCCGAGCTGCGGCCGCCGGTCGACGTCGACAAGGGGACGGTCGTCGACGCCCTCGTCGACGGCGCCGGGGCGGCGTGCTTCTTCGGCGACGACGCCGGCGACCTCCCCGCCTTCGACGCCCTCGACCGCCTCGCCGCCCGGGCCGGGGCCGACGTCCTGCGGGTCGCGGTCACCAGCGACGAGGCCCCGCCCGAGCTCCTCGCCCGGGCCGACCTCGTCGTCCACGGCCCCCCCGGCGCGCTCGCCGTCCTCGAAGAACTCCTGGCGCTCGCCACCCCTCGATCGTTTTGACAGCCGGATGCCCCCAAATTT
>JAXDPV010000086.1:0-3089 GCA_034668185.1 Actinomycetota bacterium | reverse complement strand
GAGCTCGCGGTGGTACGTGGGGTCGCCGAGCAGCAGCTCGGAGGACTTGGCCCGCTTGAAGTAGAGGTGCGCGGGGTGTTCCCATGTGAACCCGATGCCGCCGTGGATCTGGATGTTCTCGGCGGCGGCGTGGAAGTAGGCGTCGGAGCAGTAGGCCTTGGCCAGCGACGACACCACCGGCAGCTCCTCGGAATCGTCGGCCGCGGCCCAACCGGCGTAGTACGCGGCGGACTTGGCCGACTCGACCTCGAGCAGCATGTCGGCGCACTTGTGCTTGATGGCCTGGAAGGACCCGATGGGCCGGCCGAACTGCACCCGCACCTTGGCGTACTCGACCGACATGTCGAGGCACTTCTGGGCCCCACCGACCTGCTCGGCGGCCAACGCCACCGCGGCCAGGTCGAGCGTCTTGGTCAGCCCCGCGGCGGCGCCGCCCTCGCTGCCGAGCAAACGGGCGGGCGTGCCCGAGAACTCGAGCCGGGCCTGCTTGCGGGTCTGGTCCATCGTCGACAGCGGTGTGCGGGTGAGGCCGGCGGCGTCGCCCTCGACCGTGAACAGGGTCAGGCCGGCGTCGGTGTTGGCCGCGACCACGATGAGGTTGGCGACGTGGCCGTCGATCACGAACATCTTGTGGCCATCCAACGTGTAGCCGTCGCCCGACTTGGTGGCGGTCAGGGTGACGCCGTCGAGGTCCCAGCGGCCGTTGTCCTCGGTGATGGCCAACGTGGCGATGGTGTCGCCGGCGGCGATCCCGGGCAGCAGCTCCTTCTTGGCGGCGTCGTCACCCGAGTTGAGGATGGCGTTGGCGGCCAGGGCCACGGTCGAGAAGTAGGGCGCCGCCAGCAAGGCACGCCCCATCTCCTCGAGCACGATGATGAGCTCGACGTAGGAGTACCCCGACCCCCCGTACTCCTCGGGGATGGCCAGGCCCTGGAGGCCGAGCTGCTGGCCCATCTGGTTCCACACGTCGGGGTCGTAGCCCTCGGTGGTCTCCATGAGGCGGCGGACCTCGGTCTCGGGCGACTTGTCGTCGAGGAAGCGGCGGACGCTCTTGCGCAGCTCTTCCTGCTCTTCGGAGAAGGCGAAGTTCATGACGCCGATCTTGCTGCGCCCCCGCCGGCTCCGCAAACGGCCTAGTGTACGCATGTGCTACGGGTCGGCGTCCGGGACCTCAGGAACAACGTGGCCGCCGTCGTCAGGCGGGCGGCCAGCGGCGAGCGCATCGTGGTCACCGTCGACGGCGTCCCCGCGGCCATGCTCGGCCCCCTCGAACCCCACGTCGACGGCCTCACCCTCGACGACCTCATCGCCGCCGGCCTCGTCCAGCCGGCCCACCGCACCGACCGACCGCAAGCGCCCGAGCCCGCCAACCTCCCAATCGACGCCCGCAGCGACCGCATACTCGACGAGCTCCGAGGCGGATGATGACGCTTTTCCTCGATACCTCAGCCCTCGTGCGTCGCTACGTGGACGAACCGGGACGGGACCTCGTCGTCGACACCATGGGCCGCGAACCCACGTGGGTCGCCTCGGCCCTGGCCCGCACCGAAGCGATGATCACCCTGCACCAACTGGCCGGCGGCCCAAGACAACAGCAACGCCTGTGGAGCGGGCTGAGAGACGACTGGGACGCCTTCGCCGTCGTACCCGTCGACGACCGCTGCCTGGCCCGGGCGGTCGAGCTCGGCAGCGAGTTCGGCGTCCGCCTGGTCGACGCCATCCACCTGGCCGCCGCCGACCGCCTCCCGAGACCGGTCAGCTACCTCACCTTCGACCGCCACCAGATCCCGGGCGCGGCCGCCCTCGGCTTCGAAGTCATCTCGCCGACGGCGTGACTGAAAGGATGGACGCCATGGGCACGCTCCACTACGAGGACACCAACGCCGAGATCCACAAGCTCGTGGTCGGGCCTGTCGACAACAACGTCTTCGTCGTGCGGTGCAAGGCCACCGGCGAGGCCGTCCTCCTCGACGCCGCCAACGAGCACGAGCGCCTGCTCGAGCTGTGCCAGGCCCTCAACGTCCGCAAGGTCCTCGAGACCCACGGCCACTGGGACCACATCCAAGCCGTGCCCGCGGTCCGAGACGCCGGCTACGAAGTCGGGGTCACCGCCGCCGACGCCGCCATGCTCCCGTCGTACGACTTCGTCCTCGAAGACGAATCGGTGGTCGAGGTCGGTCGCCTCCGCCTCCACACCATCGCCACGCCCGGCCACACGCCGGGCTCGATGTGCTTCCGCATCGAGGGCTCGCCGGTGCTCCTGTCCGGCGACACCCTCTTCCCCGGCGGCCCCGGCGCCACCAAGTTCCCTGGGTCGTCGTTCCCCGAGATCATCCGCTCGATCGAAGACCGCATCTTCTCCAAGCTCGACCCGGGCACGATCGTGATGCCAGGCCACGGCGACGACACGACCATCGGCACCGAGCTCCCCCACCTCCAGGAATGGATCGACCGTGGGTGGTGAGGCCCTCGAGGTCATCTTCGGCCGCCGCTCGATCGGCCGGCTGACCGAGCCCGCGCCCACCGACGACGACCTCACCACCATCCTGCGGGCGGCGGCGGCCGCACCCGACCACGGCGAGCTGCGCCCCGTCCGCTTCTTCGTGCTGCGGGGGGCGAACAAGGACGACTTCGGCGACGTCCTCGCCGACGCCTACCTGAAGCGGATCGAGGCCCTCGGCGCCGAAGCCGTGCCGGCCAAGCTCGAGAAGGAGCGCACCAAGCTGGGCCGGGCGCCCCTCATCGTCATCGTCGCCGCGGCCCACCAGCACGACGATCTGATCCCGTGGTCCGACCAGCTCGGAGCGGCCTACGCCGCCGCCGAGAACGCGTTGCTCGCGGCCACCGCCCTCGGCTACGGCTCGATGTGGCGCACCGGCGACCCTGCCTTCGACCCCAACGTCAAGCGGGCCCTCGGCCTCGACCAGCACGACGCCATCGCCGGCTTCCTCTACCTCGGCACGCCCCACCCCGGCGGGTGGAAGGAACCCCACGACCCCGACCTCGCCGGCCTCGTCGTCGAGTGGCACCCGCCCGGCCCCTGATCCCCACCCGTTTTGGGTGCCAGATCTCACGCCCTGGCGTGAGAT
>JAXDPV010000085.1:0-7412 GCA_034668185.1 Actinomycetota bacterium | reverse complement strand
CCAACGGCGGGGCGACCTACCGGGGCGTGACCGACAAGGACATCGTCCTCATACGGCGCATGTTCCCGGCCAGCGCCAACCAGCAGGCGGTCGACAAGGTCAACGAACAGGCCGGCTTCGCGCCCCGCGATGTCATCGAGGGCGTGCGGGTCGAGTTCGTCAAGTACTTCAACAAGACCTACGAGCTCTACGGCCGGCAGGTGAAGTACTCGACCTACGAGTCGCAGAACGGCAACTCCACCGACGAAGCCCAGTCGAAGGGCAAGGAGGGCGCGTGCCTCGACGCCGAGAAGCTGGCCAAGGAGGACAAGCCCTTCGCCATCGTGGGCCAGGAGGGCGGCACCCAGCCCTTCGCCGAGTGCGCCGCCGAGCGCAAGATGCCCGTGACCCAGGCGGCGGCCTACTTCCCCGAGAGCTACTACCGGAAGTACCAGCCGTACCTCTGGAACACGGTCATGGAGTGCGAGCGCATCTCGTACCAAGTGGCCGAGTACATCGGCAAGCGGCTGCTGAACAAGCCGGCCAAGTGGGCCGGTGACACCGCCCTCAAGGCCAAGACGCGCTACTTCGGGACCTACGTCCCCGACAACGACGGCTACCAGAGCTGCGTCAACATCACCGAGCGCGAGCTCAAGACGAAGTACGGCGTGGCCGACACCGGCCAGCGCTACAACTACCAGCTCGACGTGAGCCGCTTCCCCGACCAGGCGGCGTCGGCGGCGGTGCAGTTCTCGTCCAACGGCGTCACCACCGTGATCCTCGCCTGCGACTACATCTCGACCACGGTGCTCACGGCCGCGGCCCAGCGCCAGGCGTGGCACCCCGAGTGGATGCAGATCGGCACCGCGGCCAACGACACCGACAACGCCGCCCGGCTGTTCGACCAGACCGAGGTCAACGGCCACCTGTTCGGCCCGAGCCAGCTCGGGGCCACCACCAAGATCTTCGGGTCCGACAGCGAGCCCGGCCGGATCTACAAGCAGGCCACCGGCAAGGAGATACCGCCGGGCACAGCGGGCGACTACTTCGGCCTCGTGCTCGCCTTCAACCTGATCCAGGCGGCCGGGCCCGTCCTCACGCCCGAGAACCTGGCCAAGGGCGCGATGACGATCCCACCGAGCGGCGCGCCCGACTACCCCTACGGCTATTGGTCGCTGGCCGACGGCCCCGACGGCAAGGCCGGAGCCGGCGACCACACCGTCGTCGACGACAGCCGCGAGATCTTCTGGGTCGCCGACCCCAACGTCGAGACGGCCAGCCAGAAGAACGGCTCGCCCGACCCGTATTACAACGGGCCCGACGGCAAGAACGGCACGTTCAAGGAGACCTACAACGGCCGCCGCTTCCGCAACGGCGAGTGGCCCCGCGAAGACCCGCCCATCTACCCGGCCCACTAGGGAGACACACCACACATGACCGCCATCCTCGAGGGCAACGACGCCGGACGCGTGGCCGCCCGGTGGGCCGCGACCGCGGCCGGCCTCGTCGTCGCCTACTTCGCCGCCAACGCGCTGCTGCCGCAGGGCCTGCCGCCCGGCATCATCCTCCTCGGCGGCGTCTTCGGCTCGTTCTACGCGCTGACCGCCATCGGCCTCGTGCTCATCTACCGGGCCAACCGGGTGATCAACTTCGCCCAGGCCGACGTGGGCGCGGTGGCCGGCGTGCTCGCCATCGAGTTCCGCATCCACGGGATGCCCTACGTCATGGCTATCGGCCTCGGGCTGGTGATCGCCGCCGGCATCGGCGCGCTGGTGAACGTGGCCGTGATCCGGCGCTTCCGCAACGCGCCCCGGCTCATCGTCGCCGTGGCCACCATCGGCGTGGCCCAGATCCTCGCCGGCATCGCCGTGATCATCCCGTTGTTCTGGAAGGGCTCGGGGAACTTCACCACCCCGTTCGAGTTCAGCTTCCGTGTGAACCCCGCCGTCTTCCACGGCAACGAGGTCGTGGCCATGATCGTGGCGCCGCTGATGATGCTGGCGGTGGCTGCGTTCCTCCGCTTCTCCGACTACGGCGTCGTGATCAGGGCGGCGGCCGAGAACGGCGACCGGGCCAGCCTCCTCGGCGTCCCCGTGCCCCGGCTCTCGACAATCGTGTGGGCCATGGCCGCGGTGCTGTCGGCCACGGCGGTGATGCTGCGGGTGCCGATCCTCGGCTTCACCTCGTTCCTCAGCGTGTCCGGCGCCGGCAACGCGCTGCTGCTGCGCACGCTGGCCGCGGCCGTCATCGGGCGGATGGAGAACCTGCCCCGCACCGTCGTGGCCGCCATCGCCATCGGCATCTTCGAACGGTCGGCCGAGTGGCAGGTACCCCGGACGACGGTGGTCGACGCCATGCTCGTGGTCATCATCTTGGTCGCCCTGTTCCTCCAGCGGGGCTTCTTCTCCCGGGTCGCCGAGACCGGCATCTCCACGTGGAACGCCATCAAGGAGGTGCGCCCGATCCCGGCCGAGCTGCGCAACCTGCCCGAGGTGAAGTGGGCGTTCCGGGGTCTGCGCCTGGCCCTGCTGGCGTTCATCGTCACCTTCCCGATGTGGGCCGCGCCGAGCAAGCAGGCGGCCATGACGTTGATCTTCGTGTACTCGATGATCGCGGTATCGCTCCTGATACTCACCGGGTGGGCGGGCCACATCTCCCTCGGCCAGTTCGCGCTGGTCGGGTTCGGCGCGGCCACCACGTCCGTGCTCTACGGCCGCCACCACTGGGACTTCACCCTGGCCCTGGTCGCGGGCGTGGTCGTGACCGCGCTGGTCGCTCTCGTGATCGGCATACCCGCGCTCCGCATCCGGGGGCCGTTCCTGGCGGTGACGACGCTGGCGTTCGCGGTGACGTCGTCGACGTTCTTCCTCGAGGACCGCTACCTCCCCTGGTTCATCGTGACCGGCATCTCCCGACCGGTGCTGTGGGGCCGGCTGCCGCTCGAGGAGAACTGGCAGATGTACTTCTTCGCCCTCGCCTGCCTCATGCTCACGATCTGGGTGACCCGCAACCTGCGCAACAGCCACACCGGCCGGGTGCTGATCGCGGTGCGCGACAACGAGATCCAGGCCGAGGCCAACGGCATGAACTCGACCCGGCTGAAGCTGCAGGCCTTCGTGATCTCGGGCGCCATCGCCGGCTTCGCCGGGGGCGTCTACGTGCTCACCCAGAACGGGCTCAACACCGACAGCTACGACGCCGCCATCAGCATCAAGCTGTTCTCGATGGTGGTGATCGGCGGGCTCGGCTCGCTGCCGGGCGCCATCCTCGGGGCGGTGTACGTGCGGGCCGCCGAGTTCTTCCTGCCGGCGGCTTACTCCCTCCTGGCCAGCGGCTTCGGCATCCTCTTCCTGCTGATCTTCCTGCCCGAGGGCCTGGGCGGTCTCGTGTACCGGGCCCGTGACGGTTACCTGCGGCGGGTCGCCCGCAAGCACGGGCTGGTCGTGCCCAGCCTCCTGGCCGACAAGCGGGTGGTGGCCGAGGACGCGCCCGTCGTCATCGACACCGCGCTCAGCGGCCTCACCGGTGGGCACGAGCACGACGGCAACGGCAACGGCGCTTCGACCAACGGCTCGTCGAACGGCAGCGGCCGGCGGAGGCGAACCGCGGCCCCCGCACCACCGCCCGACGACCGCACCGACCTCGAACCCATCACCCGTGACCTGACGGGGGTCCGATGACCACGACCCAGGACCCGAAGACCGAAGTCGTCCTCGGCGCCATCGAGAACAGCGACGCCGTGGCCGACGTGACCGTCGAGCTCCTTCCCCAGGAGGCGGCGGCTGCGTGGCGTGACCTTCCGTGGAAGGAGCGGATCAACGTCCGCCGGGTCACGGGCACGGTCGCCTTCTATCCGCTGGGGGTGCTGTTCGCCCTCAACGCCGTGGACGAGCTCGACCGCATCGCGTTCACCACGCTGTCGCCCGAGATCCGCCAGCACTTCGGCCTCAACCTCGGCGCCATCTCGGTGCTGGTGGCGGTCATCTCCATCGTCAACCTCGTCCTCGAGCTGCCGATCGCGTACTACGCCGACCGCAAGAACCGCGTGCGCATGGCCATCATCGGCGCGGCCGCGTGGACGATCTTCACCGTCCTCACCGGCGTGTCCGGGTTCATCACCTCGCTCCTCCTGCTCTACATCGCCCGCGCCGGCTCGGCCCTGGCCAAGAGCCTGGGCGCCACCCACCGCAGCCTCCTGGCCGACTACTACCCGGTCGAGTCGCGGGCGCGGGTCTATTACTTCCACGGCCTGGCCAACTCGGCCGGCCAGGTGTTCGGACCGCTGGTGGCCGGGCTGCTCGGCATCTTCCTCGCTTGGGAGTACCCGTTCTTCGTCCTGGCGCTGCCGACGATCATCACGATCATGTTCGCCCTCCGGCTCAAGGAGCCGACCAGGGGCGTGCAGGAGCGGCTGGCCGCGGGCGCGTCGCAGGAGACGGCCGAGACCGAGGAGGACCCGGTCGGTTTCGGCGAGGCGTTCCGTATGCTGGCCGCCGGCAAGTCGACCAAGCGCATCTGGTACTCGCTGCCCTTCCTGGCCGCCTCCCTCGGCGGCATCCAGCTCATCCTGGCCAACTTCTACAAGGACCAGTACAACCTCGGGCCCGGGCCCCGCGGCCTCATCACCTCGGGCGGCGAGGTGGCCCAGATCCTCGGCCTCATCGGTGGCGCCGTCTTCGTGCAGCGCATCATCACCCGCGACCCCGGTCGGGTGATGCGCCTGATCGGCGCCGTGGGCGTGGCGGCGTCGGTGTGCGTGCTCGGCATCGCGCTGTCGCCGACGCTGTACGTCGCCGTCTTCTTCCACGTCCTGTTCGGCATGAGCCAGGCGGTGCTGCTGCCCGGCATCCTGGCTGTGCTCTCGCTGATCATTCCGCCCCGCATCCGGTCGATGGGGTTCGCCAGCGGCTCGCTGTTCCTCGTGCTCGGCGCGCTGCTGCTCCCGTTCATCGGCAAGATCGGCGACGCCTACGGGATCCGGGCTGCATTGATCTCGTTCATCCCGCTGTACCTGCTCGGCGCGTTCATCATCTCGTCGTCGGCGCCGTTTATCGCCCACGACGCCGCCCGGGTGCAGGCCATGGCGGTGGCCCAAGCCGAGGTGCGCCGCCGGCGGGAGGACGGCGACGGGCAGATGCTGATCGTGCGGGGCCTCGACGCCGGCTACGACCAGACCCAGATCCTCTTCGGCGTCGACTTCGAGGTCAGCGACGGCGAGATCATCGCCCTGCTCGGCACCAACGGCGCCGGCAAGTCGACCTTGCTCAAGGCGATCTCCGGCATCGTGCAACCGTCGGCCGGGGCCATCGTGTTCGACGGCCGGGACATCACCTCGTCCGACGCCATCCGCTCGGCCCACCTCGGCATCGCCCAGGTGCCCGGCGGGCGGGGCATCTTCCCGTCGCTGACGGTCGCCGAGAACCTGCGGGCCGCGGGCTGGATGTACCGCAAGGACAAGGCCTACCTCGACGACGCCGTACAACGGGTCACCGAGCTGTTCCCGATCCTGCGCAAGCGGTGGGACACGCCCGCGGGCGCGCTGTCGGGCGGCGAGCAGCAGATGTTGTCGCTGTCGCAGGCGTTCATCGCCAAGCCCAAGCTCTTGATGATCGACGAGCTGTCGTTGGGGTTGGCGCCGACCATCGTCGAGCAGTTGCTCGAGATCGTGCGGGCCATCCACGACCAGGGGACGACGATCATCCTCGTCGAGCAGTCGGTCAACGTGGCCCTGCGCATCGCCCAGCGGGCGGTGTTCATGGAGAAGGGCGAGATCCGCTTCTTCGGCCCGACCAGCGAGCTGTTGGAGCGGCCCGACATCCTGCGCTCGGTGTTCCTCGAGGGCGCGCAGTCGGGGTTGGAGACGTCGTCGTCGTCGTCGTCCAACGGCACCGCACCCAAGCGTTCGACCGCGGCCGACGCCGCCAGGCGGGCGGCCCTGCTCGAAGGCCCGGTCGTGCTCGAGGTGTCGGGGCTGACCAAGCGCTACGGCGGCGTGACTGCGGTCAACGACGTCGGCTTCGAGCTCCACGCCGACGAGGTGCTCGGGCTCATCGGGCCCAACGGTGCCGGCAAGACGACGATCTTCGACCTCATCTCCGGCTTCGCCCCCCTCGACGGCGGGCGGGTAACGCTGGCCGGCGTCGACGTGACCGGGTGGCCGCCGTATCGGCGGGCCGCGCTCGGGCTCGGCCGCTCGTTCCAGGACGCCAGGTTGTGGGGCGCGCTGACCGTGCGAGAGGCGATGGCGGCGTCGCTGGCCCAAGTGGTCGAGGTCACGAGCCCGCTGGCCGCGGCCTTCGGGCTGCCGTCGGTCGACGACTCCGAGCGGGCCGTCGACGCCAAGGTCGACGAGCTCATCGACCTGCTCGGGCTGGGCGCCTTCCGCGACAAGTTCGTCTCCGAGCTGTCGACCGGCTCGCGGCGCATGGTCGAGATCGCCACCCTCATCGCCAACCGGCCCAAGGTGCTGATCCTCGACGAGCCTTCATCCGGCATCGCCCAGAAGGAGACCGAAGCCTTGGGCCCGGTCCTCAAGGAGGTGCAGCGCTACACCGGCTGCGCCATCCTCGTGATCGAGCACGACATGCCGTTGCTGGCCGGGATCGCCGACCACGTCGTCGGCCTCGAGCTCGGCGGGGTCATCGCCTTCGGCACGCCCGACGAGGTCCTGAACCACCCCCGCGTCATCGAGAGCTACCTCGGCACCGCCAGCTACGCCGAGATCGGCATCGCCGTCGGCGGCGCGCCGACCCGCCGGCCGCGCCGAACCCGCCGCTGACCTCGGCAAGACTCCCCCCATGAATCAGGGCCGGGGGCGGGCGCGGGGGTCGGCGTGGCTGATCCCGACCGTGCTGTTGCTTGTGCTGCTGCCCGTCGGTGGTGCGATCTACCGCGCGGGGGCGTCGTCGCGGGCCGACACGCGGCCGGCGCTGTCTCGGGCGGGGTCGACGTCGCGGGGCACGGCGGCGAAGGCGTTGGCCTTCGCCGACGAGCCCACGTCGTTCGTCATCACGTATCGCGTCGAGCGCTACGACCCGACCAGGGTGCAGGTGTCGACGGACGAGCACGAGATCCGCCGGCCCTACGACGCCAGGCTGACCTCGACCATCGACGGCCAGGTGACCAGCGTGCGGGCCTCGCGCTTCGGCGCGCTGGTGATCTCGACCGGGGAGGGCCCCCGTTCGCTGGTCAGCCCGCCGGCCCCGGCCACCAGCGACGTGCGCCTCTTGACGGCGCTGCCCGACGCCCTCGCCCGCCACTTGGTCGAGCTGCGGGAGCAGCGCGAGGTGATCGGCCGGCGGTGCCAGGTGTATCGCACCGGGACGACGGTGGCCGCCGGTGAGCTCGTTCCCCTCGGGTCGAAGGCGGGCGAGTACGCCGACATCTGCGTCGACGCCAGGGGCTTGCTGCTCGAGGAGGTATGGGTGCAGGAC
>JAXDPV010000084.1:0-21184 GCA_034668185.1 Actinomycetota bacterium | reverse complement strand
CGAAGCGGCCTTGACACCGCCGCCGCCCAAACGCGCCGCGGCACAGATCATGGACACAGGCCCGCGCCGAGGGCGGGCCATGCCAACCAAACCCGCTTCCGGCCACGAACGCGTGCCAGGGCGAGCGCCCGTGGCCGAAAGCCAAAGCCTCGCTTCTGCACACCAGCGCTCCCCTCAGCCGGCACGAGTGTGCAAAAGCGAGGCGGAGACCCGGCCGTTCACCGAGGCGGGGTCAAGGCCGGCCGCCTCAGGCGGCCGTCCCGGAGGGACGCGAAGCGGCCTTGACACCGCCGCCCCCCACACGCGCCGCGGCACAGACCATCGACACAGGCCCGCCCGCCCAGGGCGGGCCATGCCAGCCAAGCCTCGCTTTCGGCCACGAACGCGTGCCAGAGCGAGCGCCCGTGGCCGAAAGCCGAGGCCCGCTTCTGCACAACAGCGCGCCCCGCAGCCGGCACCAGTGTGCGAAAGCGGCGGCGGGGTCAGCTCGTCTCGGGCTGGGGTTCGCGGAGGGCGGCGGCGGCGGACTCGACGGTGTCGGTGACGGTGACGATGCGGTCGAAGCCGGTGGTGTGGAGGAGCCGGGTGAGGGTCGGGCGGTTGCAGCAGACGGCCACGTCGCCGCCGAGTTCACGAGCCCGGCGGATGCCGCCGATGAGGGCGCCCAGGCCGGCGGAGTCGACGAAGGGCACGCCGGACATGTCGATGAGAATGCGGGGGTTGGATGCCAGTTCGGCCAAGGCCTGGCGGAACTGGCTGACGGTGAAAGCGTCGAGCTCTCCGACCGGCCGGCAGATCACGAAGCCGTCGCCGTTCTCGAGCTGGATGTCGAGCACTGTGTCGGTGTCCTCCTGATGGCGGTGCGTTGCTGGCCGTGGGCGGCCGGGTCGGCTCGGGCGTCTCTGGGTTGCCGTTGCCGCCGGTCGTCTGGCGAGGCACCGATGCGCTGCGGCGCTTCCCACAGCGTTTTGGATGCTAGTACCCGGGGGGCTAGCTTCGATACCCGTGCAGGACGTGCTGATCGCCTCCGACTCGCCCCGGGTCAGGGACGCTGTCCGGGCCGTTCTCGGTGCTCGAAACTTCACCGTGCGGGAGGTTTCCTCCGGTCCCGACGTGGTCGCCTCGGTCGCCTCCCAGCTCCCTGACCTGCTCGTCTGCGATTTCCAGATCGGCATCATGGGTGGCATGGCCATCGCCCTCGAGCTCCGCCTCGAGGAATCGGGCGGCCGCCTCGGCCACGTGCCGACGCTGCTCCTCCTCGACCGCCGGGCCGATGTTTTCCTGGCCCGCCGCTCCCAGGTCGAGGGCTTCCTGGTCAAGCCCCTCGACCCCATCCGCCTGCGCCGGGCCGTAACCGCTGTTCTCGCCGGTGAGACCTTCGAGGACGCTTCCTACCGACCTGCATCTTCGGCGGCGGCTCTGGCCACGGCCGACTAACCTCTACGCCTTACCGGGAAGTAGCGCAGCTTGGTTAGCGCGCAGCGTTCGGGACGCTGAGGCCGGGGGTTCGAATCCCCCCTTCCCGACCAACCGCACCCCGAAAACGTGTGCAAGCCTGGCCGCCATGCAGACGAAGCGAACGGCGACGGTCCTCGTGGCCGGAGTAGCCGTATTGGCCGTAGTGGTAGCGGTGTACCTCGTGCGCCAGGACCGGCGGCCGGCCGAGGAGCGGATCGCGGCGATCCCGAAGGCGGTCAAGGACGCCGGGACGTTCCGCTACACGGTCACCGTGAGCGATCCGACCAACCAAAATGCCAGCGCCAAGGCGCCGTCGCCCAGCAGCACGACGCCGGGCCGGAAAGGCCGGGGGGCCATTACGCCGGCGGCGACGCCCGAGACGGTCAAGCCGACGACCCAGAGCGGCGTGGTCGACGCCAAGAACGACCGGGCCACGACCGAACTGAAGGTGCAGAACCTCACCCTCCAGGTCGTCAGCGACGGCAAGGCGGCCTACGTGGTCGTGCCCGAGAAGTTGCGGGACAAGACCGGCGGCAAGGAGTTCGCCCGCCTCGGTGCCGGTGGCGGCCGCGGACCGGGCCCGGTGGCGGCACCGTTCGGCGGCGCGGCCTCGGCGATCAACCCGGCGCAGGACTTGGCCGAGCTGCGCACGCCGAAATCCAAGATCGAGACCGTCGGCCACGAGAAGGTGCGGGGCACCGACACCACCCATTACCGCACGACCATCGACCTCACCAAGACGTTGACCCAAGCCGGCACGACCAGCCCCGGCAACCTCGAGGCGTTCCGTCAGGTGCCAGTCGACGTCTGGCTGGACGCCCACAACCGGCCCCGCCGCCAGGTGATGAACGTCAAGTCGGCCCGAGCGAAGACCACGGTCGAGGCCTTCGACTACGGCGTCAAGGTCACGATCCCGACGCCGAAGCCCGACCAGGTCTTCGACAGCGGCGGCGCCGACATCCTCGCCGTCCTCGCCGCCGCCAACGCCACCCAAAAGTGACCTAGGGAAAACGATCGACGTGCGCTTCGCCGAATGGCAACGCCTCATGGACGAGACCTATGGCGACCGCGACCGGGCACGGGGGCTGGCCGCCAGCGTCGCCTGGTTGGCCGAGGAGGTCGGCGAGCTGGCCAAGGCGGCCCGCAAGGGAAGCCAGGCCGAGCAGGAGGAGGAGCTGGCCGACGCCCTCGCCTGGCTCGCCTCGATCGCCAACCAGCTCGGCCTGTCGATGGAGGTGGCCGTGGCCAACCGTTACGGCGCCGGCTGCCCCAAGTGCAACATGATCCCCTGCAACTGCTGACGCCCTAGCGAGCGAGCAGGGCCTCGGCGATCTGGACAGCGTTCAAGGCCGCACCCTTGCGCAGGTTGTCGTTCGACACGAACAACGCCAACCCGTGCTCGGCGCCCTCGTCGCGGCGGATGCGGCCGACGTACGACGGATCCTGGCCCGCGGCCTTCAACGGCGTGGGCACGTCGACGACCTCGACGCCGGGCGCGGAACGCAAGAGCTCCAACGCCCGCTCGGGCGACAGCGGGCGGGAGAACTCGGCGTTGATCGACAGCGAGTGCCCCGTGAACACCGGCACCCGCACGCACGTCGCCGACACGAGCAGCGACGGGATCTCGAGGATCTTGCGGGATTCGTCGCGCAGCTTGACCTCTTCGCCGGTCTCGCCGTGGGGCCCGTTCGCCGGCGAGCCCGCGTTCGGCAACACGTTGTAGGCGATCGTCTCGGGGAACTCCGACGGCGACGGGAACGAGATGGCCGCACCGTCGAACGTCAGCTCGGCCGCCTTGTCGCCCGCGGCCCGCACCTGGTCGAGCAGCTCGGGCGGCCCGGAAACGCCGGCGCCAGAAACCGCTTGATAGGTCGAGTAGATCACCCGTCGGAGACCGGCCTCGGCGTGCAACGGCGCCAGCACCGGCATGGCCGCCATCGTCGTGCAGTTGGGGTTGGCCACGATGCCGCGCGGGATGGAAGCCAACGCATGGGCATTGACCTCGGGCACCACCAACGGCACCTCGGGGTCCATGCGCCACGCCTTCGAGTTGTCGATGACGGTCGCGCCGGCGGCGGCGACGACCGGCGCCAGCTCCAACGCGGCATCGGCGCCCACGGAGAACAGGGCGATGTCGAGGCCGGAGTAGTCGCCACCCCACGCGTCCTCGACCTCTACCTCACCGTCAGCCCATGGCAACCGCTTGCCGACCGAACGGGGCGAGGCGAAGAAGCGCAACGACGAAACCGGGAACGAGCGCGACGCCAACAGCGAGCGCATCACCGTCCCGACCTGGCCGGTCGCGCCGAAGACGCCGACGTTCATCGCGCTCAACGCTCCAGCTCGAAGGCGTCGTGCAAGACCTGCACCGCCTGCTCGACCTGCTCGTCGCGCACCACACAGGAGATGCGGATGGGCGACGTCGAGATCATGTCGATGTTGACGCTCCGGTCGGCCAGGGTCTCGAACATCTTGGCCGCCACGCCTGGATGGGTCTTCATACCGGCACCGATCAGCGACACCCGGGCGATGTTGGCGTCGGCCAGCACGTCGGTGGCCCCGATCTCCTCCTGCAGCGTGCGGGTCACCCGCATGGAGACCTCGAGCTCGTTCTTGGGGACGGTGAAGGAGATGTCGGTCACGCCGTGCACCGACACGTTCTGCACGATCATGTCGACGTTGACGTGCTCGTCGGCCAGCGCCCGGAAGAGGCGGGCGGCAATGCCGGGCTGGTCGGGCACGCCGGTGACCGTCACCTTGGCCTCGGAAGCATCGGAGACGACGCCGGAGATGATGGCCTGTTCCATGTTGGGGTCTTCCTCCCGGATCCATGTACCCGGCTCCCACGTGAAGCTCGAGCGAACGTGCAGCCGCACCTTGTGGTTGCGGGCGAACTCGACCGAGCGCATGGCCGGCTTGGGGCAGCCGACGGCGCACATCTCGAGCATCTCCTCGAAGGAGAGTTGGGCGATCTTGCGGGCGCTCGGCACCAACCGGGGGTCGGCGGTGAAGACGCCGGACACGTCGGTGTAGAGCTCGCAGTGCTCGGCCCCGAGAGCTTGGGCCAGGGCGACGCCGGTGATGTCGGACGCGTCCCGGCCGAGGAAGGTGACGTCGCCGCCGGTCGACATCCCCTGAGCCCCGCCGACGACCGGCACCTGGCCCCGGCTCAGGGCCTCGTGCAGGCGCTTGGGCCGCATCTCGACGATCTTGGCCTTGGTGTGGGTGCCGTCGGTGATGATGCCGGCCTGGCTGCCGGTGAAGCTGAGGGCGTCGATGCCGAGCTCGTGCAGGGCCATCACGAGGAGGGCCATCGCCTTGCGTTCGCCGGCGGTGATCAGCATGTCCATCTCCCGGCCGGGGTGGACACCGCTGACGTCGCCGGCCAGGCGGATGAGCTCGTCGGTCTCCTTGCCCATGGCGCTGACGACCACCACCACGTCCGTGCCGTGGCGCTTGGTGCGGGCGATGTGATCGGCGACGGACCGCATCCGGTCGGGGTCGGCGACCGAGGTGCCGCCGTACTTCTGCACGACGAGGGGGGACACGGCCGTCGAGTGTACCGGCAGGTCACGGGCGCAATTCCGCTATTGCACGGCTCCGACTAGCGTTTGCCGCCATGCCTACGGACAAGCGGGAGCGCCAGCGCGCTGGGCGGGAGAGCCGTCGGGCGGCTGCCCACGCCGCCCAAAAGCGGGCCATGCGGCGCCGCCAGATCATCACCCTCGTCGTCGGTCTGGCCGTGATCCTCGGCATCGGGCTGGCCATCAACCTCACCGGCGGGAAGCCGAAGTCGACGACCACGACGACCACGACCGCCGACTCGGCGGCCGCCGCGGCCGAGCCCGCTCCGTGCCCGCCGGCCACGGCCGATGGTGCGCCGTCGAGGCGAGCCTCCTTCGCCAAGCTGCCGGAAACCTGCATCGACCCGGCGGCCTCGTACACCGCCACCATGGAGACCGACATCGGCAAGGTCACCATCGCCCTCGACGCCAAGAAGGCGCCGGTCACGGTCAACGCCTTCGTCTTCCTCTCCCGCTATCACGCGTACGACGGCGTGCCCTTCCACCGGGTCATCCCCGGTTTCGTCGTGCAGGGCGGCGACGTCGAGATGAAGGGCGGCACCGGCGGGCCGGGCTACACGTTGCCCGACGAGCTGCCGGCGGCGGGCGAGTACAAGGTCGGTTCGCTGGCCATGGCCAACACCTCGCAACCGAACACCGGCGGCTCGCAGTTCTTCATCATCACCGGCGACCAGGGCGTGGCCCTACCGCCCCAGTACACGCTCTTCGGCGCCGTCGTCGACGGGCTCGACGTGGTGAAGAAGATCGAAGCCGACGGCACGTCCTCGGGCACGCCGACCGTCACCCACAAAATCGTGAAGGTGACGATTACCGAGAAGAAGGGGTAAGTCCTTTTCCATGGCCAATGGCAAGCAGTGGGATTCTCCGCCCGAGATGACGATCGACGCGTCGAAGCGCTACACCGCGACGATGGCGACCTCGTTGGGCGAGCTCGTGATCGCATTGGACGCGGTGCAGGCGCCGAAGACGGTGAACAACTTCGTGTTCCTCGCCCGTGAGGGCTTCTACGACGGCGTCGTGTTCCACCGGGTGATCTCCGGGTTCGTGGTGCAGGGTGGCGACCCGACCGGCACCGGCCGGGGCGGCCCCGGCTACCGCTTCGAGGACGAGCTGCCCCGGCGGGGCCAGTACGAGCTGGGCTCGCTGGCCATGGCCAATGCGGGGCCGAACACCAACGGCTCCCAGTTCTTCATCATCTCCGGTCCTTCCGGTGTCGGCCTTCCGCCGCAGTATTCGCTCTTCGGCAAAGTGGTGAAGGGCCTCGACATCGTCGACCAGATGGAGAAGGTGGCCACCGGTCCCGGCGACAAGCCGGTCGACGACGTGGTCATCCACTCAGTGACGGTGAGCGAAGCCGCCGACTGACTGACGCACACTCCGCGTTGACAACCGGCGCGCGCGGAGGTCGCGATCTTCGACGCACCTCCCGGTACTCACGGGGTCAGGCACACGGCCTGGCATTCCCCGTGAGGAGTAACAGCCATGAAGGCACTTCGCCTTTGTCGGTTCGCGGCCGCGGCCGCGTTGGTAGGAGCATCGACGATCGTGGTGTCCGCACCACCAAGTCGGGCGCTGACGTTGTGCGGCTTCGTCAGAGTAAACGGCATCGACCTGTGGCCGCTACAAGCGTGCAACCCACCATGTCCGACCCAGCCCTTGGTCGACAACGGCCTCGACAATCGCAACACGAACTGGGTGTTCATCTGCCTGGTGCTCTAAGTAGTGCGGCAAGCACGGAGCACACTGCCGGCCGCGGTTGCGTGCTCCGTGCTAGCCGACGGGAGGCGTAGGAGTTTGCTCGAGCACAGCGCACTCCGTTGCAATCGGCTGTTGGTTCCGCGATTGTGCCGACTGGCGGCAATCGAGCGAATAGGCCCCGCCACCCAGGACGCTCTTCTTCGGCAGGCCGGTCTCGGGCGGCGGGTCGACGAACACGGCCAGCGCGGGTGTGGAGTAGTAGCCCGGGCCGTTTCCATCGCCGGGATCGCCCGGCCACCAGAAGGGACGGTAGAGGACTCGGACGTTCCCGTTGCCGACGGGGACGGAAACGAGCGGTGGCGGGTCGTTCTCCCACCAATCCCAGTACGGCGCCGGCGTCTTGCCTACCGTCGCTTGGATCGCGGCGTTGAAGGCGCGGTCGACGTCGACCTGGGCCGGGACGGAGATCACCGGCCCGTCGGGAGCAACGGGCGGGATCGGGGCCGGGGCCGGGGCCGGGGCCGCGGGACCATGCAATGCGGCGATCGCCATCACCGCCGCGACCGAGGCGTTGGCCAACACCGGGCCCACCTCAGCGAGCGCGGCGAGCACGCCCGCGACGGAGACCGAAGCCGGCAGCACCGCCATGGCCCGCTCCGGAGCCGAATACCATTCCTGAAACCGGTCACGGATCGAAACCCAGCGGCCCGTCCACGAACGGGGCGTAACGGTCGGGAGCGGCCATTGGTTGACCCGCTCGGCCTCGTGGCGGATCGATTGGCGGAGGAAGCGGCGGCCCCGCATTAGGGAGCTGCGGACCGAGGCGACGGACTTGCCCTCGACCCGGGCGATGTCCTCCCAGCTCCAGGACTCGAACTCCCGCAGGTAGAGAGCCTTGCGGTAATGCTCGGGAATGGCGCCCATGGCGGCGACGACGATGGCGGCCCGGTCACGGCGGTCGACCTCGTCCTCGGTGACCGAATGGGGGTCGGCGGCATCGGCGTCGAGCTCGTCGAAACGGTTGTCGTTGCGGACCATGTCCTTGCACACGTTGGCCGCAATGGTGGCCAGCCAGGGCCACAATGGCGCCCCCTCCCGGAACCGGCGCAAGGCCCGGCTGGCCCGCAGCAACGTCTCGTGGGCGGCATCCTCGGCGTCGGCCTCACGCCCGTTCAGGCGGGTCCGGCAGTACTTGGTAAGCCCTTCCGCGTACACCGTGTAGAGGAGTTCGAGACCATCGTGGTCGGTCGTCCGACCGCGCAGGACGATCTCGGAATCCTCGATATCGAGCTTGGTGGTTAGCACACTCCCCATTTGCATTGGATACTTCGCCACCGCCCCCGGGCTTCCTGCGCCATTAGGTGCGCGATCTTTTGCCGTCTGGTTCGTATATGGGGTGTGCCAACCCCATTCGACCACTCCGATCCGGCGCCCACGGCGGGCCTATTGACCCTCCCGGCGACCGTCCTCGCCGGCGTATCCCTCAGGGGAGGGCGCCTGCTGGCCCCCGATCTCGAGGGCCTCGAGTTCACCGCCTGCACCCTCGACGGCGTCTCTTTCGCCGACAATGTCTCCCTGCGGGGCGGCCTGTTCGAGGTATGTCATTTCCGTGACACCCGGTTCGACGCCGCCGACCTGAGCGGCTCCCTCTTCGTGGAATGCACCTTCGAGGGCGGGACGACGTTCTCGGCCGCCGTCCTCCGGGGGGTCCGCTTTCGTAGCTGCACCTTCGACCCCGAGGTCCTGGCCACCATGCCGGTCCGGGAGGCCAAGTTCCTCGATTGCCTGGTCGGCGGGGCTAGGGCAGCGAGTCCAGAGGAACCGCCCGGCCGTCGAGCCAGGCCGCGACATTGCCCGCACCCGCGGCCCGCCACGAACCGCCGTCGGCCGATCTGATCAACGCCGTCTGCTCGTCGATGCCGACGACGGCGCAACCGGCGGGGGCGAGCTCGAACGTGCGCCGGGCCTTCTCGTGCGACCACGTATTGGCGTGCGGGATCACGGTGACGCCGTTGACGAGGCCGAGCCCGAGGGTGAAGGCCCCGCCCCGCGGGTCCATCATCGGATCGCAAAGGACCATGGCCCCGGCCGACGAGCCGGCCAACACCGCACCGCCCGACCACGCCGCCACCAACGCCTCCCACAACGGCGAGTCCTTCAGCACCGACCGCAGGTGGAGCGGCGAGCCCCCGCCGAGGTAGAGGAAGCGGGCGTCACGGACGGCGGCCACGTTGCCGGCGTCCTCGGCGTCCGGCCGGGCCAACACCATCAGCCCCCGCACCTTCCCGCCGAAGGTCGAGAACCATTGGCGCGCCGTCTCCACCGCCCGCTCGGGGTGCTCGTAGGCGGCGGCCGTCGGCAGCACCAGCACCTCGTCGCCACCGCTGGCGGCCAAGAGCTCGCGATCGAAGGTGCATCCCTCCCGCCATTCCATCCCGCCGACCATCGCCAGGGGCCCGCTCATCGGGCAACGGACGATCGTCGAGAGGGTTGGGCGATGCCTTGCACGAGGGCTCCTGATCGTTCGCAGTCGGTGATGGCGAAACCCGCCGCCCGCAGGGCGTCGAGCGTGTCGCGGTCGAGGTGGCAACCGCCGCCGATGCGGGACCATACCGGCGTGGCCGCGGCCTGCAGCATTCCCCGCACGCCGGGCAGGCGCACGTGCTCGAGGAACAGCAGCCGGCCCCCGCCCTCCGGGCGCAACAAGCGGGCGATGGCGGCCAGCACCGCGGCCTGGTCGGCGACGGTACACAGGACCAGGCTGCAGACGACGGTGTCGAACGAACCCGCCTCCAGCCGGCCCAGGTCGTCGACGCCGACGTCGTGTACCTCGGTCGCCCCGTCACCCAGGGGGTAGTGGGGCAGATTCCGTACCGTGCCCGTGCCGATGTCGAGCACCCGCCCGCGGGCCCCGGCGAGCAGCCGCCGGCGGCGGTCGCCGAGGAAGCCTTGGAGCGGATGATCGGGCACGGCGAACGGTCACGCTAGTGCGAGGGCGAGATAGCGCCGGGAGGTTACCGGTCGGTAGGGTTTGTCCCCATGGGAATGACGCGTGTGGGGATCGTCGGTTCAGGGATCATGGGCTCGGGCATCGCCGAGGTGGCGGCCAAGGCGGGCTACGAGGTCGTGCTCAGGTCGAGGAAGCAGGAGACGGCCGACGCCATGCTCGCCGGCTTGGAGAAGTCGTTGGCCAAGCAAGTCGAGCGGGGCAAGCTCGACGAGACCGACGCCAAGGCGGCGGCGGCAAGGGTGACGGCCACCAGCGACCTGAACGACCTGAGCGACTGCGACCTGGTGATCGAGTCGATCGTCGAGGAGCTCGCCCCCAAGAAGGAGCTCTTCAACGAGCTCGACCGCATCGTCAAAGAGGGCGCCATCCTCGCCACCAACACCAGCACGCTGCCCGTCATCGACATGGCCATGGAGACGGGCCGCCCCGACAAGGTGTGCGGCGTCCACTTCTTCAACCCGGCGCCGATGATGACCCTGGTCGAGATCGTCCGCCCCCTCACCGCCAGCGACGACACCATCGAGGCGGTGCAGGCGTTCGTGACCGCCTGCGGGAAGACGGCGGTCGAGGTCCAGGACCAGGCCGGCTTCATCGTCAACAACCTGCTGTTCCCATACCTCAACAACGCCGTGCGCCTCTACGAGAACGGCGTCGCCACCAAGGAGCACATCGACGAGGCCATGAAGGGCGGGTGCAACTTCCCCATGGGCCCGTTCGCCCTGCTCGACCTGGTCGGCCTCGACACCAGCCTCAGCATCCTCGAAGCCCTCTACGAGGAGTTCAAGGACCCGAACTACGCCCCCCGGCCCCTGCTCAAGCGGATGGTCGCCGCCGAGCTGCTCGGCCGGAAGTCGGGTCGGGGCTTTTACGACTACTCGAAGAAGAAGTAGCCGAACCCCGGGCGCCTGACCGGTTGATGGCGGCGTCGTTGGTGCCGAGGTAGGACTCGATCACCCGCGGGTGTTCCAGCACCTCCTCGGGCGTGCCCGAGGCGATCACCCCGCCGAGCTCGAGGGCGTACATCCGGTCGCAAATGGAGCGCAGCAACGGCATGTCGTGCTCGATGACGAGGATCGAGCAGCCGGTGAACTCCTGCACCCGCTTGAGCAACGGCCCCAAGGCCTCGGTCTCGCGCTGGGCCACGCCGCCCGACGGCTCGTCGAGCAGGAGGACAGAGGGGTCCTGGGCGAGGATGCAGGCCAGCTCGACGATCCGCCGCGAGCCGGTCGACAGCTCGCCCACCAACTTGTCACGGAAGGCGCCGATGCTCATCAACTCGATGAGCTCGTCGACCCGCTGCGACACCACCAGCTCCGACTCGTAGGCCGCCGGTAGCGACATGGCCGCGGCGGTGATGTCCCTCGACGCCAGGTGGCGTTCCAGGGAGACGGCGATGGTCTCGGCCACGGTCAACGACGGGTAGAGCCGGGCCTCCTGGAACGAACGCCCGAGCCGGTTGCGGGCCCGCTCGTGCGGCTCCCACTCGGTGATCTCGTGGCCCTGCAACAGGATGTGGCCGCCGTCGATGCCGAGGAACCCGGAGATGCAGTCGAACAGCGTCGTCTTGCCGGCGCCGTTCTGGCCGATCAACCCGAGGATCTCGTCCTCCCGCAAGTGGATGCTGACGCTGTCGACGGCGGTGATGCCGCCGAAGCGCTTGACCACGTCGAGGGTTTCGAGCACGACCCGGGCTTCTTCGCCGGGCGCCTCCCGCGGCGCCGGCGCTCCCGCCGGAGTCGCCGACGCTGGTGCGCCCTCGCCCGCACCAGCGCCAGCGATGAAGACCGACCGGAGGATGTCCGGTCGTTCGAGCAACTCGGCCGTCGGCCCTTCGAAACGGACCTCGCCCTTCTCCATGAAGATCGCCCGCTGGGCCAACGTCAAGGCCACGTTCACCGACTGCTCGACGACGATGATCGTGGTGCCGTCCTCGTGGATGCGCCGGACCACGTCGATGAGCTGGCCCACGACGGCGGGGGCCAAGCCGAGCGACAGCTCGTCGATCATCAGCACCTTGGGCTGGTTGAGCAACGCCTGACCGAGCGTCAGCATCTGCTGCTCGCCGCCCGACAGGTTCCCCGCCATCTGCTTGAACCGCTGGCGCAGGATCGGGAACAGCTCGAGCACCCTTTCGAGGGCGGAGGCGTACTTGGCCTTGTCGTCACGCGTCAGCCAACCGGCGAGCCGGAGGTTGTCCTCGACCGTCAGCGTCGGGAACACGCCCTTGCCGCCCGGCATCTGCACCAGGCCGAGGGCGGCCGTCTTGTTGGCCGCCATCCCGGTGATGTCCCGACCCTCGAACTCGACCTTGCCACGGCCCGGCTTCACCAACCCGGAGATGCCCTTGAGCAGCGTCGACTTGCCGGCGCCGTTGGTGCCGAGCAGGGCCACGATCTCGCCCTGGGCGATCGACACGTCCACCCCGAACAGCACCTGCACCGGCCCGTAGGAAACGTCGAGCCCCGTGCACCGCAGGATCGCCTCGCCCCGATCGCTCACGACCGCACCTCCTCGAGCTCCTTGGGGTTGTTGCCCAACGCCCCTGCGAGCAAGGCGGTCTCGTCCTCGGGCTTGTCGTCCTCCGGCGTATCGGCCCGCTTGTCGGCGATGAGGCTGGGCACGAGGATGCCCCGCCGGTTGGCGACCATCCGCAAGAGCCGGTCGCGCCCGTAGACCGCGAGCTGCCCGAGGCCGCCGGGCACCACCAGCAGCACCACCAGCAGGCCGACGCCCGACACGATCAGGCGCAGCTCGCCCGACAGCACGCGAGCGAGGAAACGGAAGGTGGCCACGCCGAAGATCGAACCGCCGATCGACCCGAGCCCGCCGATGACCGCGGTCGAGAACACTTCCAAAGACAGCGTCGGCTGGAACGAGCTGTTGCCCACCGCCCGGACCACGACCACGTACAGCCCCCCGGCGATACCCGCGATCACGCCGGAGAACAGGAAACCGGTCAGCTTCACCGCGGTGGTCGGCACCGCCGCGGCCGCCGCCGCCCGCTCGTTCTCCTTGGTCGCGATCAACGCACGACCGGGCCGCCCCCGGCGGACGGCGCGCGCCGCCAGCACCGTCAGGATCAAGAAGGCGAGGGCGAGGTAGTACATGGTCAGGCCGTTGTCGAGGCGCCATCGCTGCCAGAGGATCGGTCGCTGGATGCGCCCGGGGATGAGCTCGGGGAAGTTGGTCGTGCTGAGGAAGTAGCTGTCGAGGGCGACGGCGAATGCCAGCGTCGTCACCGCCAGGAACAACCCCTTGATCCGCAGCGCTGGCAGGCCGAGCAGCAGCGCGACCAGCGCGCCGGTCGCCCCGGCGAACAGCAGGATCACGAACAGGTCGAGGTCGGTGTGGACGAGCAGGTTGCCGGCCATCACCGCGCCCACGCCGACGATGGCGAACTGGCCGAGGCTGATGGCGCCGCCCCAACCGGTGAGCACGACGAGCGAGACGCCGACCATCGACCAGCAGCACGCCACCGCCAGCAAAAGGCGGTCGCTGGCGCCGAGGGAACGGGGAACCACCAGCGCGAGCACCAGTAGCAGCGCCGGCAACCCGATCCGGGCGGCCCGCACCTCGGGCAGCCTGGCCAGCTCGGCCGGGATCGGCCGCACCACACCGGCCAACGACCAGTTGGCGCCCCCGCCCGCCTGGGCCCGCGACAACACGTTCTTCTGGGCCAGCAGGGCGACGATGATCACCACGAGGAAGGCCACGTCCATGGTCGACGCCTTCTGGGTGTTCCAGAACACGACCTGGTCGAGCACGCCGAGGCCGATGCCGGCGAGGAAGGCGCGGGGCAACGACTCCATCTTCGCCACCATCGCCGCGGCCAACGCCGGCAGCAGCAGCGTCGGCCCGCCGAGCGCGGTCGAGACCGAACCGGAGAACGGCGCCTTCATGATGGCGGTGAAGGCGGCAAGGCCGCCGGCCAGCACCCACACCAGCGTCGACAGCCGCTGGATCGGGATGCCGAGCAACAGCGCCCGCTCGCGGTTCTCGGCCGCGGCCCGCACCGCCGCGCCCGAGTCGGTCCTCAGGAGGAACCACGCCAGCGCGGCGATCACCGGCGGGACGCACAGCACGATGAGGATGTGGTCGCCGGTGAAGCGCACCGCCCCGAGGTTGAAGCCGTGGCGGCTGAACGGGGTGGCGAACCCGCCGACGAGACCGGTCGACTTGAACGCCTTCGGGATCAGCAGCTCGATACCGCCGAGCACCTGGGCCAGGCCGATGGTGGCCACCGTCAGCACCAGCCGGGAGGCGTTGGCGAAGCGCCGGATCACCAGCACCTCGATGACGCCGCCCACGGCCAGGCCGGCGAGCAACCCGACCAGCGCGGCCAGGAAGTAGGGCCAGTGCGCGCTGAGGTAGAGCGTGACCGCCAGCGAGCCGCCGACCCCACCCATCGAGCCGTAGGCGAAGTTGATGATGTTGTCGGTCCTGTAGATGAGGATCAGGCCCATCGCCAGCAGCGCGGTGACCGTGCCGAGGACGATGCCGGTGAGGACGATGCCGAGCGGCGCTCCGTCGGGAAGCAGCGCGTTGGCCATGGCCCACACCACGACCGCGCCGAACCCGGCCACGCCCCACACCGCCGCCTTGGGCAGTTCGCCCAAGCGGTCGGTCACGGCCGTCACTTGCCGAAGACCCTGGGTTGGGGCTCCGGCGGCAGCGTGCCGAGCTTGAAGCGCTGGCCGCCGTAGGACTCGTCGTACCCGCCCTTCTTGTTGTTCTCGGGCGAGACCTTGTTCACGTTCCACGACAGGATGCGGTAGTCCTGGGTGGGCGTGTAGCTGTCGGCGTCGAAGCCCCACGTGCCGTAGGGCCCGGAGCCGCCGGGGAAGTTGAACATGCCTTGCTCGTAGGTGTCGGCGGTGAGGTTGGGCCCGGCCATCTGCAGGCCGATGGCGAGCATGTCCATCTGGGCGTAGATCAGCTCGACGGCGAACGCTGGCTCGTCCTGGCGCACGGTCTTGTAGGCCGCGTACCCGAGTCCGGCTCGGGTCGGGAGCTGGCGGCCGAGATAGCTCACGCCGAAGGCGTGCGACCACTGGTCCTGGTCGTAGAGCTGGCCGACGATGTCGAGGTCGGTGGCGGCGGTGCCGGCGATGATCCACTCGGGGTTGTAGCCCTGCTCCTTGGCCTTCGAGCTGAGGAAGACCGGGAAGATCGGGTCGGTGCCCATGAGCACGGTCGTGATGTTCTCGCTCTTGAGCTTGGCGATGACGCTGGCCGCCTGGTTCGACATCGAGTTGATGTCGAGCTTGTAGGCGATGCGTAGGTCGAAGCCCTTGCCGGTGTCCTTCTTGAGCTGGCGCTCGCCGGCGTCGACGCACTGCTGGTACCACGGGTTCTCCGGGGCCAGTGCCGCGAACGTGCGGGGCTTGTCCTTGAGGCCGGTGCCGGCGTAGGCCGCGGGCTTGCCGATGAGCTGCTTGGCCACGACCTCGCCGACGGACTCGACGATGATCGAGCAGTCGGTGGCGATGCTCCAGTTGTAGGGCCGGTGGGCGATCATCCAGTCGCGCGAGAGGTAGGGCGCGCCGAAGGCGATGACCTTCTTGCCGGCCAGTGCGTCGCTGAACGGTGGGGTGCCGCCGTTGATCTCGGCGAACGCGCCCTTGGTCTCCGACGCGGTGGTGGCGTCGGCTTCGGCTTCGGCCTGGCCGCCGCCGAGGAGCTCCTTCGTGCTCGAGCCGGTGCCGTTGTAGAACTGGATGTTGATCTTGCGGCCGTAGAACTGGAACCGCTTGTTGAAGTACTCGGCCAGCGCCGAGATCGTGCGCCTGATGTCCTCGGGCTGGTCGGTGATCGACGCGCCTGCGAGCTCGGCCAGCGTCTGCTGGAAACCCTTCTCGTTGAGGATGCGGGCCGACACCACGATGTCGGTGCCGGTGACGCCCTTGGCCGTCGTCCCGCCGTTGTTGCCTTCGAAGGCGATGCACGGGGGCGAGTAGGGATCGCCTGGCACCTGCTTGTCGCGGCCGGCGCAGGCACCGGTCTTGCCCCCGGCCACCTGGCCCGCGGGCGCGCCCTTCTGCGTTCCCTTGGGTGGGTTGCTGGCCGCCGGGGCGGTGGCGCCCGGCGCGCCCGGGTTGGTCGCGCCGGGCGCGCTGGCGTCGCCGGCGGTGGTGGTCTGCGTCGTGTCAGGGACGGTGTCGCCCGGGGTGGTGACATCGGGCCCGGCGGCGACCGACGACGTCGGCGCTTCCCGCACCGTCGGCACGAAGGTGGCCATCAGCAAGAACATCAGCGACGCCAGCGCGAGGGGGCCATAGCCCTTCAGCAGTCGTCTGGCGACGGGCATTCCGCGTGGAGCGGATGCGGTGGTCACGAAGACCTCCTGTGGTCGTAGCGGTTTGGGTTGTGCGGACAGAGGGCTAGGCGGGAATGGTGCGCCGTGCCATCCGGATGCTGCGGTACTCGGCGCCCGCCAGCGCCAAGGCCCCGAGGAGACCAGCCAGGCCGACCGCCGCCGCGGCCCCGCCCTTCTTCCCGGGTACGAGCGGACTCGACTTGGACGCCGTCACCGCGTTGAGGCTTCCCGGCGACCTGACGCCGCCACCGGTACCGGTGCCGGCCAGGGCCGGGTTCGCGGCGGTCCCGCCGCCGCTGAAGCCGCTCGACAAGGTCGAGCCGCCGTACGACGACGAGTCGGAGGCGAAGCCGGAGTCGGCGAAGTCGTTGGTGGCGCCGAGCGCCGGTGAACTGAAGGAGGAGAAGTCGAAGTTGAAGGGCACGTCGTAGCGCGTGCCTTCGGTGTAGCCGTTTGCGCCGCCGACCTCGAGGTCGAAGCGGCCGCCGCCGGTGACGACGCCGGCGAACACGTCGGCCACGAGCACGCCCGACGAGCACTGGGCGCAGTTGGCGATGAGGCCGCCGGTCACCGGCTCACGGACCGGCTGGGCCGCGCCCACGATCGGCGCCACCGCGGTGTTGCCGATGGGCGAGTTCACCATGCGGATGCCGAGAGGCGAGACGGTGGCCAGGCCGCCGGTGGTCGAGGTTGCGGGCGGGTCGATCACCAGTCCCGTCTGGGCCGTCGCCAGCGCACCGTTCAGCGTCGAGAAGAACGTGGCCAACTGGTCGGGCTTGGGCGGGGCCAGCGTCTGGCCGGCGGCGGTGGCGCCGTCGACGGTGAACGACGCCGTCGTCACCGTCTCGGACCCGGTGCGCTGCACCGCTTCCCACTTCAAGCCGGTGAGGGTGACGGCGCCGCCGCCGAGGACGAGACGGCCGATGCGCACGGTCGCGACCGACGAGCGCACGCCGTCCTTGACGATGCCGGACGTGGTCTCGGCGATGCCGCCCGACATCTCGACGGCGCCGGGGACGGAGAAGGCGCCGAGGGTGAAGGTGCTGTGGCCGACGGGCTTCTTGGTCGAGTCGGCGTGCTGTTGCATCGCCGCCGCGGTGAAGGGCGCGCCCGCGGGCGTGCCGATGGGCGCGGCGTCGGCACCCTTGTCGCTGCCGTCGTCGGTCGAGGTCGACCGCACCGAGGGCGTCTTGGCCTTGAAGTCGGCGGGCACCGAGCCGTCGAGCGCGCCCCATTCGAAGATGCGGGACTCACCCCGGCCGACGGTGCTGAGGTAGTCGGCCAGGCTCAACCCGATGGTGGGCGCCAGGGCCAGGTGCCCGGCCGCCGGTCCGATTCGCACCAATTGCGCCTGGGCGTTGCCGCTCCCGAGCACGAAGTCCTCGGCGGCACCGACACTGCCGCCGCTCCCGGACACGTACCCACCCACGGCCAACGCGGCCAGGGCCAGCGCCCCGATCCGCCGGTGGAAGCTTCCGTGCTGCATGGTTCTCCTTGTGTGACGGGAAATGAACGACGACTGGTGTGACCCCGGTCACCTTGTACCCAAGATAGGGCGGAACGCCGCGCAATACACATCGCGCCAACGTGACGACCGGCGTGAACGCGGGGGAGAATCGACAGATGGCAGACCGGCCTTGGATCATGCGGACCTACTCGGGCCACTCGTCGGCCCGGGCGTCGAACACGCTCTACCGCACCAACCTGGCCAAGGGCCAGACCGGCCTCTCCATCGCCTTCGACCTGCCGACCCAGATCGGCTACGACCCCGACAGCCCCGAGGCCAAGGGCGAGGTCGGCAAGGTCGGCGTGCCCGTGGCCCACCTCGGCCACATGGAGGAGTTGCTCGACGGCATCCCGGTCGACCAGATCTCGACGTCGATGACGATCAACGCCACCGCGGCGTGGATCCTCGGCCTCTACATCGCCAACGCCGAGCGCCAGGGCGTCGAGCCCCACCTCCTCACCGGCACGACCCAGAACGACATCGTCAAGGAGTACCTGAGCCGGGGCACGTTCATCTTCCCGCCGGGGCCGAGCCGCCGGCTGATCGTCGACATGATCGTGTACACGGTCAAGCACGTGCCCCGCTGGAACCCCATCAACGTGTGCAGCTACCACCTGCAAGAGGCGGGGGCCACGCCGGTGCAAGAGCTGGCGTTCACGATGGCCACGGCCATCGGCGTGCTCGACGCCGTGCGCGACTCGGGCCAGGTCGCGAAGGAGGAGTTCGACCAGGTCGTCGGGCGCATCTCGTTCTTCGTCAACGCCGGCATCCGCTTCGTCGAGGAGACGTGCAAGATGCGGGCCTTCACCAAGTGGTGGGACCGCATCTGCCTCGAGCGCTACGGCGTCCAGGACCCGAAGCTGCGCCGCTTCCGTTACGCCGTGCAGGTGAACAGCCTCGGCCTCACCGAAGCCCAGCCCGAGAACAACGTGCAACGCATCATCTTCGAGTTGCTCGGGGTGACGCTGTCGAAGGACGCCCGTGCCCGCTCGATCCAGCTTCCGGCGTGGAACGAGGCCCTCGGGTTGCCGCGGCCGTGGGACCAGCAGTGGGCCCTGCGTATGCAACAGGTCTTGGCCTTCGAGACCGACCTGTTGGAGTACGAGGATCTCTTCGAGGGCTCAAAGGTGATCGAGGCCAAGACAGCCGAGCTCTTGGAAGCGGCGGAGGCCGAGCTCGACGACGTGCTCGCCCACGGCGGCGCGTTCGACGCCATCGACGTGTTGAAGTCGCGGCTCGTGCAGAGCCAGGCCGACCGGCGCCGTCGCATCGAGAGCGGCGACCTCAAGGTCATCGGCGTGAACTCGTTCACCGAGACCGAGCCGTCGCCGCTCGAAGGCGAGGGCGCGATCCTCAAGGTCGACCCGGCCGTCGAGCACGACCTGCGCGACGACGTCATCCGCTGGCGGTCCGAGCGCGACCACGAGGCCGTGGCCAAGGCCCTCGACGAGCTGCGGCGGGTGGCCGCCTCCGACGAGAACGTGATGCCGGCGACGATCGCGCTGGCGTTGGCCGGCGGCACCACCGGCGAGTGGGCCGGCGCGCTGCGCGAAGTCTTCGGCGAGTACCGCGCGCCGACCGGCGTGTCCGAAGCGGTCGGCGGCCGCGGCGACACCATGGCCAGCGTGCGGGCCCTGGCGGCGTCGATGCCCGGCGGACCGCCCCGGCTGCTGGTCGCCAAGCCCGGCCTCGACGGCCACTCCAACGGCGCCGAGCAGGTCGCGGTGGCGGCCCGCGACGCCGGCTTCGAGGTCGTGTACCAAGGCATCCGCCTGACCCCGGCCGAGATCGCCGCCGCCGCTCGCGACGAAGACGTCGACCTGGTCGGCATCTCGATCCTGTCGGGCAGCCACCTCGAGCTCGTGCCCGAGGTCGTGCGCCTGCTGCGCGAGGCCGGCGTCGACGCCCCGGTCGTGGTCGGCGGCATCATCCCGACCGAAGACCAGGCCAAGCTGCGGGAGGCGGGCGTGGCCGCGGTCTACACCCCCAAGGACTACGAGCTTCCGCAGATGATGGGTGATATGGCCGAGTTGGCCGCGGCCCACCGTTCGAAGTAGCGACATCGCCGCCCAAATGGGCCTTGATTCGGGCGGTCCCGGAGCCGATGGTTGGGATCATGGATCGGCGCGCCCTGCCAGGGCTCTTCGGCGGGTTGGCCGGTTGCGCGTTCGGCGTGTGTGGCGCCGTCGTCGGGTCACCATTGCTGACGGTGGTTTCGGCGGCGTGCGCGTTGATGGCCGGGGCGTCGTCGCTCGCCCTCCTGGAACGGGCCCGCCAAGCCGAGCGCCGCGCCGCCATCGCCGTCGACGAACTGGCCACGCTCCACGAGATCGAGGCCACCGGGCCGCTGCAGCAGCACCAGCGGACCGTCCTCGACCCCGACACCGGGCTGCCCGACGGCCGCTTCTTCGAGGTCGCGCTCGAGACCCGCATCTCCGCCGCCCGCCGCCACCTCTGGCCGGTCACGGTCGTGCTCCTCGAGTTCACGCCCCACCCGCACCACCGCCTCACCGACGCGCTCGCCGCCTTCACCGGCCTGGTGCGCCAGACGCTTCGGGAGGCCGACGTCGCCTGCCGCATCGCGCCCCGCACCTTCGCCCTCCTGTTGGAGGACACCAACGAGGCCGGCGGCGTGTGGGCGGCCGAGCGGCTCCAGGTCGCGCTGGCCAAGGACGCCATCGGCGCCGAGGGGCTGGCCGCGGGCGTGGCTAGCTACCCGACCCACGGGCTCCACGCCGCCGACGTCCTGACCAGGTCGCGGTCGGCCCTCATGCGGGCGGTGGCCGTCGATTCCGGGCACGGGCTCGGCTCGGTCGAGGTCGCCACCGGCGACACTGCGTGACCGCTGGGCCACCGGTACGGTCGGTATGTTGCAGTTCGGCGGCGTTCCTGAGATTTCCCCAACGAACGCTGTCTGTCGTGGATAACACCGCCCTGCGAGGCGTAAACACCCTGCTGGCGGCCTGTGGACAACCTGATGACGACCAAACCGCGCCGAAAGACACGGTCAAGGCGCGGTTTACCCCGCCGGAACGTCGGGTAGCGAGCGCCGCCCGATCGGGAAGCAGCGATCGGCGAGGGTGCCGAAGGCGTAGCCCTCGTAGAGGCCGTTGAACATGGCCCGGGTGCGCTCGGTCCACGAGAGGGCGTCGGGCCGGCGGATGCGGTGGAAGACCTGGAGGACCCCGCCCTCGAAGACCCGGTACTCGGCCCACGCCCCCGGGAAGTCCTTGACGCACGCGACCTCGACCCACGGGACGTCGCCGGTGGCGGGGAATCGCCTGACCCGGTTGCGGTGGGTGTGGCCGGCGAAGTAGCCGGCGAGGATCGGGGTGCGGGCGAAGAGGTCGATGAGGCGTTCCGAGTCGTCGGGGTTGACGCCGAAGTAGGTGTCCGGGCGGGACTTCGAGTCCGGGCTCCACACATGGTGGTGGCCGAACACGAGGACCGGGCGATCGTCGTCGTCCCGGTCGTGGGCCACGTCCTCGAGCCACGCCAACTGCACCGCGTCGATGGCGCCGCCCGCCTTGAACGGAACGGTGGTGTCGAGAACCGCCAGCCGCGCGCCGGGCAGGTCGATGACGAAGGGCTCGTCGGGAGCGAACGTCTGG